>JBKQRH010000167.1:0-3034 GCA_052326045.1 Occallatibacter sp.
GACCAGGAACCGGCGCCCGGACCCAGACCGCCGTCGAGCAGCGGTTTGGAGGGGTCCGCCACCACCTTGGCCGGGTCGAAAGTCCACTTGCTGCCCAGCCCATGGCATTCCTCACAAGCGCCGTAGGGGCTATTGAACGAGAACGAGCGCGGCTCCATCTCCGGAATGCTGGCGCCGCACTCGGTGCAGGCCAGCTTCTGCGAATAGAGGCGCTCCTCCCCGTTCACCACCGCGATCAGCACCAGCCCGTTGGCCAGCTTGGTGGCGACATCGATGGAGGCCTCCAGGCGCTTTTCGATCCCCGCTTTCACCAGCAGCCGGTCCACCACGACTTCGATGGTGTGGTTCCTGCGCTTGTCGAGCACGATGTCCTCGTCCAAAGAGCGCAGCACGCCGTCGATGCGCGCGCGCACGAAGCCCAGGCGGGCGAGCTTCTCCAGGTCCTTCTTGTACTCCCCTTTGCGGCCGCGCCCCACCGGCGCCATCACCAAGATTCGGTCTTCGGGTTTGAGCGCCAGCACGTGCCCGAGAATCTGCTCGGTGGTCTGCCGCGAAATCCGGTTGCCGCACACCGGGCAGTGCGGCGTGCCGATGGAGGAGTACAGCAGGCGCAGATAATCGTAGATCTCGGTGATGGTCCCCACCGTCGAACGCGGGCTGCGGCTGGTGGTTTTCTGCTCGATGGAAATGGCGGGGCTGAGACCGTCGATGGAATCCACGTCGGGCCGCTCGATCTGGTCAAGGAACTGGCGCGCGTAGGCCGAGAGCGTCTCCACGTAGCGGCGCTGGCCCTCGGCATAGATGGTGTCGAAGGCCAGCGAACTCTTGCCCGAGCCGCTGAGGCCCGTGACCACCGTGAAGGTGTTGCGCGGGATGCGCACATTGATGTCGCGCAGATTGTGCTGGCGCGCCCCGCGCACCGAGATGTGAGAGATGGGCATGGTTGAATTCGAATTCCTGATGGCGGCACAGGGCTAGAGTTTTTTGTGGCTGCCGTCGCAGAGAACCGGATTGGCGCTGTGCTTGCAACCACAGAAGTGAGCGGTTTTGGATTCAGTGGTCTCGAATTTTACCGGCGAGAATCCGGTGCCCTTGTGGCTGCCGTCGCAGAAGGGCTGGCTGGCGCTCAGGCCGCAGGCGCACCAGTAGTAGCTCTTGCCGGCTTCGACCTGGACGGCATAGGGACTCTTTTGGGCTATGGTTGGTTTGGGCATGGGGAACTCTCCTTGAAAGTTGGTACAAATATTATCGCCGAAATCGGAGAACGGCTGCGGCCTCTTCTGCGACATCTGATGGCAAGAGCCAATAACTGATTCCTGACCCCTGTCGTTCAGTTTTGCGGATTGCTGGGCGGTTGCACTGGCTGTGCGCGCTGCTGCTGCATCTGCTGTGGGGTGAGCGGCGGTCTTCCAGGTACGAAGCCGGACCGGTTGGGAGGTTGCCCCGGCTGCGGTTGCTCATCCGTGTCGGAGTCTTCTTCGCTTATCGGTGCGGGATTGGGATTGACGGCTGCCGTTGTTTTTGTCCCGGCGTGGCGGAGACTGAGCAGAATCTCGCGCGGGGTTCCCTGACCCTGATCTCCGATCAGGATGACGTTATAACCAGAGCCCTGCAGAAGCTGGCTGAGCACATCGCGCGCCGGGCCGGGTCCGAAGACGCCAAAAACTCGCTGGTCGGCGTCGAAGCCTTCCACTGTTGCGCCGGTTACGGTGGACACGTCTGATAGAATCTGCGCCAGGCTGGAGTTGGCGGCGTCGATGCGCAGGCCCTGGCTGTCCCAGGTAACCGAGGCTGGAGAGGGCTTTTCGTTGGCTGGCCACTTTGGAATTTCAGGCGCGGGAGGCGTTGTGGGAGCAACCGTAACCTGGGTCGTTGAGGTTTGTACCAGGACCGCGACCGGACGCTTATGCTGATGAGCCGGCTTGTGCGCCGGAAAGGATGATACAGCGGTTGCCGGAGCCTGCGCACGCAACATCAGCGCCCCGCACAGAGTCGCGACGAGAAGCGCCAGCAGCGCAAACCCCCGCGCGCGAAGGAACCCTAGCGAAAGCTGCGAGTTGATCTGGAGGTCAATGCGCATGAAAACCGCTCCATGTCACGGCATTCCCTTGCCGCTCTACTGTACTAGACTAACAGTGGCCCGCGGACGCTCATGCAAGAGTTTTCGCGCGCCGGAGAGGGTTCAACCGATGCGCCTCTGCTGGAAGGTTTTTGCCGCGCCAGCGGTTCTGTTGGCGGGTTTGGCAGTGCCCATGTCTGTCTACGCCACAAGTTGCACTACGCAGGCCGCGTTGCTGCCGCAGGACCGCAGCGCACTGACGGCGGCCGGGGGACGGCTGGCTGTGGCAGTGGCCGAGCAGGATCTTGTCGCGTTGAAGGCCGCCCTGCTGCCTGCCTTGGCCCAGGACTGGGAGGGAATGCGCGGGGTGGTGGAGTCTTCCGCGTCGCTGATGAAGGGCGGGCAGATACAACTGCGCAGCCTCTACCTGCTGGACGCAACCAGTTTGGCCGCGCCCGCCGACACGCAGTTCTTCTGCACCAGTTCGAGCGGCGCGGTGACCGTGACCCTGACCATGCGAGCGCTGCCGCCGGGCCGCTACGCCGTGGTGCTGGCCGATGCGGTTGGAACGCCCTACGCCGGCCAGTTGGGCTTCATCCTGGTTTGGAACGGCCCCGCCTCGGGCTGGAAGCTTGGCGGCCTGACAGTCCGCCCAGGCGCTCTCGACGGGGAAGATGGCGTCTGGTGGTGGTCGCACGCCCGCGAACTGGCCAGGTCGGATCAGCCGTGGGCCACCTGGTACGCCTACGAGACGGCGCGGATGCTGCTGCTGCCGGTGGATATTCTCTCCTCGCCCAACCTGGAAAAGCTCGGAAGCGAGCAGACTGCAATCAAAGATTCCCCGCAAAACGCCTTTCCTTTGACGATTCCCGACGGCCCGCGCACCTGGAAAATCGACGCGGTGCGCCTGGACCCTTCGCTGCTGCACGCTGACCTAGGCTTGGCCTACGAATCGCTCGGAATCACGGACCCGGC
>JBKQRH010000168.1:0-15540 GCA_052326045.1 Occallatibacter sp.
AGGCCGATAACGGGCGCGTCCTGCGAATAGACACGGCGGGAGTATTGGGCGGGAATGACCACGGCGCCGTCGATCTTGCCGGTGCGCACGTCCTCGCGGGCCTGCACCTCGGAGGTGTACTCGATGGTGGTGAACGTCTTGATGTTGACGGCGATGGAGTCGAAGGCCTCGCGGATTCTCACGGCCTGGGGACCGTGGTCGTAGTCGACAACAGCCACGCGCTCGCCGACGATCTTGCCGCCGAAGGCGTTGCCCATGATAAGCAACTGCAGGATCGGCATCATAAGGGACATGATCATGAGCATGGGCGAGCGGAAGAACTTGCGCATCTCGCGCTCGATAATGGCGAACATTCTGTTCATGGCTGTGCTCCGGGCCGGGGCGGCATAAGGAAGTTGACGGGCTTTACCTGCTCATCGCGCAACTGGCGGCCGGTGTAGTGGACGAATACGTCGTCGAGGGTGGTGTTCTGGACGCTAAGGGAGGTGAGTGTTTCGCCCAGGGCCGCGGCCATCTCGACCAACTGCATGGTAGTTTTGGAACCGCTGGAGGTGAGGACTCGGTAGAAGCCGGCGCTCTCTGCCTGCACGCTGGTCACGCCGTCGAGGGCTTCCAGCCGGGTCTGCCATTGGTCCGCATCCCGGTCAAAATGGACTTCGACGACATTGGCGCCGGGGACGGTGTGCTTGAGTTCCATGGGGGTGCCGAGGGCCATGAGTTTGCCGTGATCGACAATGGCGACGCGGTCGCAGAGCTTGTCTGCCTCTTCCATGTAATGGGTGGTGATGAGCATGGTGAGGTTGCGGGTGCGGCGCAGGTTGTCGAGCATCTCCCAGACGGCGAGGCGGGAGACGGGATCGAGGCCGGTGGTGGGCTCGTCGAGAAAGAAGATGCGGGGACTGTGGACCAGGCCACGGGCGATTTCCAGGCGGCGGCGCATTCCGCCGGAGAGGGTTTTGGTCTGTGCGCCGCGCCACTTGGTGAGGTCAACGGCTTCGAGAACTTCGGCAATGTTTTTCAGGCGCTCGGCCTTGGGGACACTGTAGAGCTTGGCGTAGATGCTGAGGTTCTCTTCGACGGTGAGGTCCTGGTCGCTGGTCAGGGCCTGGGGAATGACGCCGATCATGCGGCGCACGTCATCGGGGTCTTTGGCCACATCGTGTCCGCCGACAATCGCCTTGCCGGCGGTGATGGGGACGAGCGTGGTCATCATGCGGATGAGGGTGCTCTTGCCGGCGCCGTTGGGGCCGAGGAGGCCGAAGATCTCGCCCTCGGCCACGGAAAAGTTGACGTCCTTGACCGCTTCGAAGTCGCCGTAGCGCTTGAAGATGTGTTCGACGGCCATGGCCTGCGGCCGTGGTCCGTTTTGCGTCTTGGTCGAGTTGATGGCGAGCGTACTCATTGCTTCACCAGCTTGTTCTTGGGGATGTAGACCTCGGCGGTCATGCCGGGAACGAAGCGTTCGCCGGGATTGTCGATGAGCAGCTTCAACTGGACGGTCTTGATGTCGCGCTTGCGGGCGCTGACGTCGCGCTGGGTGGCGAAGTCGGCCTGTGCGGATTTGTTGATGACCTTGCCCTGGATAGTTGCGCCGCTGGGCATGACGACGCGGAGCGAATCGCCGAGCTGGACGGCGTCGGCCTGAGTCTCCGGCAGCGGGGCGTAGACCCAGGTCTGGGTTAGATCCATGATGGTCACGATGGCCGCGCCGGCGGCCACCACCTCGCCCTGGCGTGCAGCGCGGACGTTGACCCTGCCGCTGACCGGGGCGAAAACCTGCGAATAGCCCAACTCGACCTTGGCCTGGTCGGCCAGGGCGCGGGCGTTGGCGACTTGGTTGCGGGTCTCGTCGACGGTGCGGGCCGCGACATTGGTGAGCAGTTCATGGGCGCGGGCCTGTCGCAGCGATGCCTCGCCGGCGGCGACGGTTTCTCTAGCCGCATCGACGGCTGCCCTGGCGGCCTGCAGGCTGGTGGCGGCGTCATCTTTGGCCTGTTCGCTCATGATGCCCTGTTCGGCCAGCGCCACGGTGCGGCTGGTGTCGGCCTGCTGGTGTTCGTAATTGGCCTGCGCCTGAGCCAGCGAGGCCTTTGCGGCCAGGAGCTGGGCCTCGGCGTTGCCGGTGGCGCTGCCGGTTTCGCCGCGGGTCTGGCGCTCGGTCTCGACGGTTTCGCCCAGCTTGAACTTCTGGCTGGATACGGTGGCCTCGGCGGCCTTGCGCGCAGCCTGCAGGTCGTCGCTCTCGATGATGGCGATGAGTTCGCCGGCCTTGACTTCCTGGCCCTCGTCAACGGTGAGGGTCTGGATGCGTCCCTGGATTCTGGCGCTCACTACTACCTCGTTGGCATCGACCGTGCCGATCAGTTGCAGGTCGACCGATGGCCGCACCGTGACCAGGTACCAGATCAGCGACCCGACGGTGAGCAAGCCCAGGATGAGGAAAACTCGATTGCGTGCGTTCACTTGCGCCTCACTTCATCTGATTTCGTACGCTCATTTCGATCTTGCCGTTCGAGGGTTCGACGGTCGCGGAAGATAATCTCAGTTCTCTTGCCACGCGTCCGCCGAACAGCTCACAGGCTCCCTTCAATGCACGTATACCACAAGTTGTTAATTATGGCTAATTGATTTATTTAATGTTAATTATCGCGGTTCTTCCGCGACAGCGCTTTGCCCCTCTTTCTCGCCGGATTGTGGAGGTAAAAATTGGCGCAGGGGTGGGAGACCGGGACGCTCGGTCCCGGTACTAGGGGGCATGGGAGTGGACGCAAGCACCCGGGCGGCTACGCGCGCGCCGTGCTCACGGTCGATGAAGATGGCCTGGCCGAGAAACTCGACGGCTGCTTTGCGGCGAAACTCCAGCGCGGCCGGCTCGAAGGGATTGGTTTCCGCAATCAGCCGCATGGGTGCAGAGAGGAAGTAGAAGACATTGGGCCCCAACGCGGCGTAGATCACCTGCGAACTTTCCACCGGAATCAGTTCCCCGGAGCGAATTCCCTCCTCCGCCACAGCAAGCATCTTGTCTCCCAGCGGCCGGAAGAGCTTCTCTACCAATGGGCTCATGGCGTTCGACTCCCCTTTGTGGAAGCGCATCATCTCCTGCTGCATCAATTTCTGGAAGACCGGCTGGGAGTAGATACGATCAAAGTGGTTGAGCGCAAAGCGGAGCAGCCGCTCGCCCGCGGAGCACTCCAAGGCCAACACCCGCATACCGGTGGCGGCCATTCGCCCGGCCACGGTTTCAAGGGCCGAGTTGTAGAGAGCCTCCTTGCCCTGGAAGTAGTAGTAGAGGAGGGCCTTGTTGACGCCGGCTGCTTCGGCAATCTGTTCGGTGCGGGCGCCGGCGAGTCCGTTGGCGCTGAACTCATGGACGGCGGCTTCGAGGATGCGAGCGCGGGTCTGGTCGGCGCGTTCGGATTGAGTACGGGTTGGGGTAGCGGTAGTCATTTTGACTAACTGGTTAGTAAACTACATGAAAGAGCGGGAATTTGCAAGCGCGCGCTGTGAAAAACTCTTGAAATTCATGTAACAGATTTGAAATCAACCCAGTATGGGCTCTGCTGGGCCGATTTCGACCAGATCTGGCACGCATAGTGGTTCCCGTCTGGTGATCGTTTGTGTAGAGGGCCTGTTGGCATTTTGTTGTTATTCCAAAGTGATGACGACTTTCCCTCTGGCGTGGCCTTCTTTCAGATACCGGATCGCCTGGGGAACCTCGCGCAAGCTGTAACGCCTGTCGATCACGGGCTTCACTGTGCCAACCTCCATGAGCTCGCGCAGGCAGTTCAGGTCCTCTTTGTTCATCTTGGCTATAAAGACGGCCAGCTTCCGGCTGACGAACGGTGACAACACAAACATGATGGAAAGCGCTCCGAAGAAGCCAACCAGGGCGGCGATCAAACCACCGGTCGGGCCCCCCGCAATCACGTATATCCCCCCGGGATTCAGCACGCGCCTGCAATCCCGCAACGAATGGTTCACATGGCAGTCGAGAAACAGATCGTAACGCTTTCCGCTCCTGGCGAAATCCTCCCACGTGTAATCAATCACGTGGTTTGCGCCGATCGACCGGACCATCTCCACATTCCTCGTGCTGCATACGCCGGTCACCTCCGCTCCGAACGATTTGGCGATCTGGACGGCGAAGGAGCCCACGCCTCCCGCCGCGCCGTTGATGAGGACCTTCTGCCCGGGCTGAATCCGTCCCTTGTCGCGAAGCCCCTGCAGCGCGGTGACCGCCGCTATGGGCACAGATGCCGCCTGTTCAAAGCTCATGTTCTCCGGCTTCATTGCCAATTCCGACTCGCGGGCACACGCATACTCGGCAAAGGCGCCTTTGCACGTCCCGAAAACCTGGTCGCCCGGTTTGAGCCGCGTGATGTTGCCGCCCACTGCTTCAACCACGCCGGCCACATCAACGCCTGCACGGGCCGGCCGCGCAATCGATGGCTTGCGCATTCCGAAGATGAGGCGAAGAGGCAACGGCATGCCGCCCATGACGCGCCAGTCAAGAGGATTGGCGGAAGCCGCGCGAACCTTGATCAGGACTTCATTGTCCCCGGCGGCCGGCTTGCCGATCTCTTCGCATTGGAGGACATCGGGGGAGCCGTAGTGGTCATAGACGATAGCTTTCATCTGGACACTCTCCGTGACGCGGTTCTTCGGCGATGGCCGAGGCAATGCGTCCTACCCTTCTTCAGACACTGTGGGACCACTTACATCCAGGCAGTTGTGCGGAACACGGCGCCATCAGGCAGACTCGCCGGCGCCGCTTGATGGCGCTTCGGATCCGCACCAGCGTGAGCGCATATCCTGGCGGAACTTCTCGCGCTCCTCGGGCGTCATCCCCTCCCAGCGCTTGTCCTTTGGCCCCCGCCACTTGGAGCTATCATGGCCGTGACCGCCATAGCCTCCGAAGAGAATCCGGCAGAGAACCAGCAGCCCGAGAGCCTGCCAGAAGGTAATCTGCTTCCATCCGAACAACATCGGAAGCAGCCAATTCCACAAATGCATCACCACTTCGCCGCCAATCCAGATGAAAGCCGCGATCGCCAGCGGGGCCACAAACCAGATCCACCAGTTTCTCCTCACCCAATTGTTTTCCATGTTGCGTTCCTCATTTCCTCATAAACTCGTCGTGAATGCTCTGCAATCGCTGGCGCAGATAAAGCACCGCGTAGCGCTTGCGCGAGAGCAGGGTGTTGACGTTTACGCCGTTTTCTGCCGACAACTCTTTAAAGCTGCGCCCCTCCAGTTCGTGGGCGACGAATACTTCACGCTGCTCGGCGGGCAGTTCGCCGAGCGCAAGTTCCAATTCATCGAGAAGCACGTTGCGGACGTAGAGCGCTTCCGGCCCGGCATCGCCCGATGGCAACAGATCTTCGATCTCGAGCAGCTCGCCGTCTTCGCCGATGACCGCCGCGTCGGTGAAGTTCTCCGGCCTCTTCTTGCGGAAAAGGTCCGTGATGCGATTGCGCGCAACGCTGAAGAGCCAGCCGGTCACGTAGTCAATCGGCATCAGCAGGCGATTGGCTTCCACCAGTTCGCAGAAGACCTCCTGGAGAAGATCTTCGACGTCGGCTTCGTTCGGCACCCGCTTGCGGATAAAATTGCGCAGCCGGGCACGTTCTTCAGCGATGACTTCGGAGATGCGAAGGTCTTGCTCGATCATCGAGGAGATGCTCAACGTCCCATCCATCCATTCCTGTAGACGAACGGCGGCCGCAAATATTGTAGAAGTGTAGTGTACGAAAGCGGGAGGGCGCCTGAGAGCTGGAGATTCAGACCATCGGTCAACCGATTGCGACTGGCCATTCCTTGTACCGTGCCGCGGATTCAGGCGCGCCGGTGCGGTAGGCGCCCAAGCCTTTCGCCATCCTCTCCAACTCCCTGGCGTGCGCGGAGAGCCCGCAAGGATGTCCCGCCGTCTCGAGCAGATGCCCATTGTCCCGGATCATGGCGAAGAGCGGACTGGCCAGGGCCTCGCGCAGGTTTGAGGTTCTCACGTTGTGCGTCGCCAGCGCGGAAACGGGACAGGCGGTGACGTCACCGCTGGGATTGACATGAGCGAAGCCGCGTCCGGCGGAAACGCACCCTCCGAGCGTCTCTTCATCCCCGGGCGAATGGATGATGTAAGCGCCTCCGGTCGAGCGATCCCGATACTGGACGACGGTTTCGCGGAAGCGCTTCCGCTGCTCGGGCGTCAGCAGCGCGGCGCTTTCGCAGCTACCTGTAGGAACCTGCCCGGTGGGAATCTGCTCGATGAACATGGCCAGCGGCCCGCTGTGGGCAATCAGCGCGTCGATGTTGCGCGGCTCGGACCAGTACTCGATGTTTGCCGATCCCACAGTTACGGCGATGCCTGTCAAAACACCTGCCTCCCGCAGCCGGTCGAGAGTGCCGAGGGCCTTCTCGAAGACGCCGCGGCCCCTGCGCAGGTCGGTGAGATCGCGATCGCCCTCCAGGCTGACCACGACGACTGTGTTGGAGCAGTTCCTCAATATCTGATAATCGCTGGGTTTGAGAGCCGTCCCATTGGTGAAGACAAGGAAGAGCCGGTCAGGATGGTCGCGGAACAGGTTGGCAATGCCCGGCAGCAGGAATGGTTCGCCGCCGGCAATCATGAACGCCATCACACCCAGTCGAACCGCTTCGTCCACGATTCCGTACCAGTCGCGGAGGCTGAGTCCCGGTTGCGCCGGCGCTCCGGTAACGGTCCCTACGGCCCCGGCGAAGCAGCCGGTGCAGCGCAGATTGCATTTGGAAGTAACGCTGAGAACGAGAAAGGGCGGCACCTGTACCCCGCCAGCAAGCGCGCGGGCTCGCACGCGCCTGGACTGCCCAATCGTCCGCGCGAGGCGGAGGAACCCCGGCAGGTAGCGCGGATGCTGCACGACCCACGGAACCAGAACACGCGACAACTGCGGGTCAATGTCTTCGACCCGGCGCGTAAGGCCGAAAAGTCGGTTGGAGAGGAAGTCAGTTCGCGGGTCGGTCAATTCAGTAGTCGCGTTCATTTGCAGTGTATACGGGTTGACAGCCTCATTTGTTCCATTCCAGAACGGCGCCGGCGCTTTCGCCGCAACGGCGAATCTGGTGAGTTGGAGCAAGCGGCAGGCTCGAATCCCTGGGCAACGGCGTGAGCACAGGATGCGCAGAGCCGGCCTCCTGCGGCTCGCTCTCAAACGCATGGCCACCAACGACATGTAAGAATAGGAGTGAACCTCCCATAGGGATTTGCGAGCGGGGGTCAGGGGGCACATGCGATGCGTCGTGTTGCGCTGATTTACAACCCGGCTTCCGGCCAGCATCCTGAACGGCGAGCCGCCCTCATCGCGGATGTGCTGGCGGCGCTCCACAGCGCGGGTGTTGAAGTCACAGCGATCACATCCGAATCGCCTGAAAGCGCCGGAATCGCGGCGCAGGAGGCCGCGCGCCAGGGGTGCGACACGATTCTAGCCTGTGGCGGAGACGGCACCGTTCATGCAGCGATGCAGAGTCTGGTGGGAGGATCGGCGGCGCTGGGCGTGATCCCCATGGGCACAGCCAATGCTCTGGCCGCGGATCTGGGTCTGCCGGCATCCCCGGTGAAGGCAGTGAAGATGCTGCTTGCCGCGACCCCGGTGCAGGTTCCCGTGGGCCAGGTCTTCTATCGCGACAACGAGGGAAGGCCGGGCTCGCGCTATTTCATCGTCGCCACTGGAATCGGCGCTGACGCTTTATTCCTGTCCCGGCTTGACGCCGGGTTAAAGCGGCGCTTCGGTTACGCCCTGTACTTCGTGGAGGCTTTTCGCGTCTGGGCCACACACACGTTTCCCATGTTTGCAGCATCCTTTATGGAGAGTGGAAGCCACACCCCCAGGGTGGAAGAAGTATCTCAACTTCTGGCGGTGCGCATCAGCGATTTTGGCGGCTTGCTGCACAACTTAGTACCCGGCGCCGCCCTGGGCAACAGCCATCTGCGCGTGATTGCCTTTAAGACGCGGAGCCGCCTGCGTTACCTGCGGTTTATGGCAGCCGTGTTGTTCGGACGCCATACGTTCTCGCGCAGGGTTGAATTGGTGAAGGCCGTCTCAGTAGAATGCCGCGATCTGGAAGGCTCGACGGCGCGCTTGTTCGTAGAGGCGGATGGAGAACTGCTGGGCAGTTTGCCGGTCAGGATCGAAGTCGTGCCGCAAGCCTTGAACCTGCTTATTCCGCCCAGGGTTCTTAGAGCGAAACCACGATAGCCGTGCGGTGAGTTGCCGGCGGCCCGGAACGGGTAAGAAACACTCGACCATGTTGAGCCAGCTGCTGGTTCGGATAAAATGGTTTACGCCATGAACACAGAGGCAATTCGCAGCGATTGGGTAGGACGGGTCATCGACGGAAGATTTACCCTCCTGCAATGGTTAGGCGGTTCTGATGGGGGTGGTGTCTTCCTCACGGAACGCGAGGGCCATGGATCGCAAAAAGCCGCCATCAAGCTCATTCCGGCTGACGGAGAAGACGCGGAAGCCCGCATCGCCGGCTGGGCGGCGGCAACGGCCCTGTCTCATCCGCACCTGATACGCCTGTTTCACAGCGGACGTTGCGAGATGGAAGCAGCCCCACTCCTCTACGTCGTGACGGAATATGCCGACGAAGTCCTCTCTCAGATTCTTCCGGAACGGCCGCTCACGCCCGTCGAGGCCAGAGAGATGCTCGGCCCGGTCCTCGACGCGCTCTCTTATCTTCATGGGAAAGGTTTCATGCACGGCCACCTCAAGCCATCGAACATTATGGCCGTCGGCGATCAGTTGAAGCTTTCTTGCGACGGCCTTCATGCCGCGGGCGAGCTTGTCAAACACTCTCCTGCCCTAAGCGTCTATGACCCGCCGGAAGCCGCCACCCAGCCGATCTACCCGGCCGCGGACGCATGGTCGTTGGGCGTCACCCTGGTCGAGGCCCTGACCCAACATCCGCCGGTTTGGGACAGATCGACCGATAGCGAACCGGCTGTGCCGGAATCTGTTCCGGAGCCATTCGCCGGCATGGCGCGGGAGTGTATGCGGCGAGACCCGGCGCGCCGATGCACCTTGAGCGATGTCAAGGCCAGCCTCGAAGCTGCCCGGTCTCTGCCGGAACCGGCCAGCAAACCCGGCAGAACGGCGCCAGCCAAACTCCGCGTGGCGGGGGGCATTGCCGCAGCGGTCGTCGTGTTTGCGGTAATCGCAGCTCTGCTCACGCGATCTCACCAGACTCAGCCAACGCCGCCAGCCGAAGAACAGCAATCTGCGCCCGCGTCCGCCGCGCTCCCAGCTCAATCTCCAGTTCCAGGGACTCAAACCTCCACAGGCGCGGCGGTGAAGGGTGCAGTCGTTAAGCAAGTTCTGCCCGATGTACCCAAAAAGGCGAGTGACACCATTCAGGGCAGAATCCAGGTGAGGATACGGGTCACGGTCGATTCAAGCGGCGATGTTTCGGATGCGGCGTTCGACTTGCCGGGAGGAAGCAAGTATTTCGCCAACCTGGCTCTTGAAGCGGCGCGGAAGTGGAAGTTCACGCCTGCGCAGGTTCATGGCGAGGCCGTCTCCAGCGTATGGATCCTGGCATTTGAGTTTAGACAAACCGGAACCGAGGCCACTCCCGTCGAAACGTCTCCCTAGACGCCTGCACTCAGGCAAAGAAGCTGATCTGGCGGTTCGGGTTCTTCTCCGCTGAAGAGGTTACGGACCCGGTCTCAGGCTCGTGCTCGCCGCCGTCTTCAAGATCGTCCAACACGTCTTCTGAGCCGTCATCTTCAGCGCCGCGAGCGGGTTTGCCGTTGCTGGGGGAGTAGATTTCGTCGCCGATTCTTGGAGTGTTCTCGATATCGAAGAGGGGTGTCAGTTCAGGACCGGCGGGTGGGGATTTCATGACCGGCAAGGCGCGGATTCCGGGAATTGGGCTGATTTCCATCTTCGCTCCTCGTTGCAGGACTTCCAACTTGGGACATATCGGCCAGAAAGCGGAGGACTTTAATCTTCCCTGAGGATTTTTGTCCGATTTCAGGACATTCAGGGAAACCGCTGTGCGGATTGACCCAGATGCGACGGCGGCGAAATCTAGCGGCGCATGGCAAGGGCGGCGGGAATCGCCAGAGCGCTTCTGACCTGGGTTTGAGCTTGGGTCTGGGATTCGGTCTGCTGGAGAAGCGCCATGCCCTGGGCCAGCTTCATGCCGGCGGGCACCGGGACGAAGCCGCCGCGCAGTTCGCTCGTCTCGTGGGCAAAGTTCTTCACCAGCAGGGCGCGACCGCACAGATGCACCTCGAGGCGCTCGGTCTTCCAGTCTGTCGGGCTGACCTGGGCGCGCTGCAACTGGAACCATCCGCCTTTGTAGAGGCGGCCCAGGATTCCGTAGCCGAAGTCCACATTGTCCTCAGTGTGGGCGTCGAGGCGCGCCAGGCGCTTGTAGCGGGCGTCAACCCACAACGTGCCGCTCATGGCGTGGAAGATGCGGGCTTCAATGGAGTGGGGGGGGAAGCTGGGATTTGGGCGAAAACGGAGCCGGTAGCAGCCGTTCTCCTCGCCGGCGTACTGGTAGAGGAAGGCGTCGGGCAATAGGGCCAGAATGCGGCCGATGCACTTTTCGTCTTCTTCATAGGCCTGGAGGTGGCGGGCCTGCTCCTCGGGCGAGGCGAGCAGGCGCTGGAGGCGGGCCTGCTCTGCCTGCCGGGTCTCGGCGCTGAGCGGAAGACCGTTGCTGAGGGCGAGCCGGGTGACGGGTCCTTCAGCGGTCTCTATCTGATCCTCGAGCCTGGTTTCCTTGGGGGTGTGGCGCTCGATCCAGTAACGCCAATAGCCGTGGTCCTGGTGGTCGTTGAGCTCGTTGGAGACGACCTCGCGGACCAGTTGCGCGGCCGGCATGGCCGGCTGAGGTTCCTGGGCTAACTGGGCCTGGGTGCAAGATGCTCCCAGCGCCAGGGCCAGTATCCCGATCGACATCCATGGCACGCGCATCGCGTTGCCCTCCCGACCAAAGGTATGAGGCCTGAGCGAAGTATGCCGGCGCGACGGTAAAGAGCTTGCGAGTTTGCCGTGAAAAGGCAGAGAAAATACAGGGCCAAAACCTGAAATGAACCGCAAGAATAACGGGATTGCGGGAGCAGAGCGTTGGATACCGCCTAGCTTGCTGCGCCGATGTTGCCTGACCGGACTCGTCGGGCCAGACTTGTTAGACTGAGACCATGATGGACGAACTGGTATTCCGCAGTCTGGTCGAAACTGCTCTCAATTCCCTGATGCAGCACTTAATCCTGCGCGAGGAAGAGGAAGGGGCCGGTTTCGAGGCGGAGGAACAGGGCGGCGTGCTGAACGTGGTATTCGAGGAACCGGCAGGCAAGTTTGTGATTACGCCGAATACGCCGGTGCGGCAGATTTGGATTTCGGCGCTTTCAACCAGCTTCAAGCTCGACTGGGATGCGGCGGCCTCGGCGTTTGTGCTGCCGCGGACGGGGGAGCACCTGATGGCTCTGGTGGACCGGCTGATCGGGGAGCATTTGGCAGGCTGAGCAGGCCCTAGTAGATACCCGGAATCAACCGCTTTGTTTGTTGGCTGTAGGCTGCATACTGCGCGCCGAATGCCTCATTCAAAGCTACTTCCTCCACGTGAATCCTGTAGAGAAAGGCAGCGGTTATGGGCGCGATGACCACCATGCCCGCTATCCAATTCCGCTCGTGAATTCCCAGGCCCAGAAACGACAGCAAGGAACCGGTATAGGCCGGATGGCGCACGAAGCGGTAAAACCCGCCCCGGTAGATTGTTTGGTTGCTGCGGATGGCTACATTCGAGCTGAAGGCCTTGCCCAGCGACAGAATCGCCGTCCATCGAATGGCGATCCCGGCCATCACCACGACGATCGCCGCGAGAATGAGCAAGTGCGCGCCGCCAAACAGGTTCGGTCCCATCGAGGCGCGGATCATCTCTCCCGCGGTGATTGCGAGAGCGATCGTCACCCATATGACCGTCATCGATCCGCGGTCCTTCACCATGCCTCCGCTACGCCGGGTCCGCGTTGCAATTGTGAGACCAGTCTCGGACGCGGCCCAGACGCAGACTAATATCCGCCATACGAGCATGATCTCCAAGATGCCTCCATCTGCCTGACTCAAAGCAGGAATCTCCCGCTGGTCTTGTAGCGAAAGAATACGCAATCGCAGCAAGCGGAGTTCCCGGTCTTGGCCGGTTTCGCGGTTTGCAGCCAGAAGCCGAACCAGACGGAAGCAACATGAACCCGGGGGCTGACCGAGGGGTTGATTCCCAGGTCTCTCCGCCGCGGCGGACGAGATCTGGGGCACCCAGCATTTGTGGGAGCAGCCGGACTGAAGATGAGAGGCGGGGATGGTCCGGTGTGGCGGCGGACCATCCCTTAAAGCTCTACTGGAGCGAATAGACGGTATTGAGCACCTTTTCCGCCACATTCTTGGGGAGCGGGGCGTAGGAGAGAGCGGAGACTTCGTTCTCGCCGGAAGTGACGATCCAACTGAGCAGGTCTTTGATGACCTTGCCCTTGGCGGGATCGGCGGAATGAACGGGAATGAGCAGGTAGGTGAAGCTGGAGATGGGATAAGCGTTCTTGCCGGGCGCGTTGGTGATGGAGATGCGGTAGTCGGCGGGGAGCTGTTTGATGCTGGCCGCGGCCTCAGTGACGCCTTCGATGCTGCCCTTCTCCCAGTTGCCGGCGGCATTCTTCACTTCGCCAAAGCTGATCTTGTTCTGCAAAGCATAGATCAACTCGACGTAGCCGATGGCGCCCGGCAACTGGCGAACGAGGCCGGCAACGCCCTCGTTTCCCTTGCCGCCGACACCAACCGGCCAACTGGGCGAGGCGCCCTTGCCGGGTCCATTGGCCCACTCGGAGCTGACCTTGCTGAAGTAGTCGGTCCAGATATATGTGGTGCCGCTGCCGTCGGAGCGATGGACGACGATGATCTTCAGGTCGGGCAGGCTGACGCCGGGGTTGTCCTTGGCGATGCGGCTGTCGTTCCACATGGTGATCTTGCCCAGGTAGATGTCGGCCAGCACGTCGCCGCTGAACTTGATGTCTTCGACGCCGGAGACGTTGAAGATGGGCACAACAGCGCCGAGCACGGTGGGAATGTGGATGAGCTTGATCTTGGAAGCAGCCAGCGCATCGTCCGTCATCGGCATGTCGGAGGCGCCGAAGTCCACCAGACCCGCGGTCACCTGGCGGATTCCGCCGCCGGAACCGATGGACTGGTAGTTGATCTCGACGCCGGGATGCGCCTGGCTGTATTCGCTAAACCATTTGGAATAAATGGGATAAGGGAAGGTCGCGCCCGCCCCGGTCAACTTCTGGGCCTGAGCCGCGCTCATGGCCAATACGAACAACACAACGGCAACCAAAGTCTTTTTCACGTAGATCTCCCTTGCAGATAACCTGCCGTGATCGATTGTCTACCGGCAATGTTACGGGGATTTGAATAGATTGCGGGATGGGCGCTTTTTGCCAACAAGGGATGCTCCGGTTCAAGAATCAGTAGTGGGCTGCCTGGGATTTCAGTTGCAGCTTCGTTTTTCCTTTCTCAGGCGACGGGCGCGGCAGGGGCCAGGGGCAGGGTGAAGTGGAAGACGGCGCCTTTGCCAAGTTCGCTTTCGGCCCAGACGCGTCCTCCGTGGGCCAGGACGATGTGCTTGACGATGGCCAGGCCGAGGCCGGTGCCGCCGGACTCGCGGGAACGGGCTTTGTCGACGCGGTAGAAGCGCTCGAAGATGCGCTCGAGGTGTTCGGAGGCGATGCCGGGGCCGAAGTCATGGACGGTGAACTCGACTTCGGTCTCGAGCAGGCGCGCGCCGACGCGAATCCGGCAGCCGGATTTGCCGTACTTGAGAGCGTTTTCGATGAGGTTGCCGAATACCTGGTTCATGGCGTCGGAATCGGCCAGGACCGGAGTGTCCGGTGCGCCGGTCGACTCGAGTTTGACGCCGGAGTCGCGCACCACGCAGCCCAGCGACTGGATGGCGTCGTGGACCAGGGCGCTGGCCCGCGTGGGCTGAAGCGCCAGCTTGTAGTCCGGGCTCTCGACGCCGGCCAGGACCAGCAAATCCTCGGTAATCCGGTTCATGCGGGTGGCATTCTTGAGGATGACGCCAAGAAACTCGCGGGTGGTTTCCTTGGGCGGATGCGGACCCTCGATCAGCGTTTCGACGTAGCCCTGGATGGAGGTGAGCGGGGTACGCAGCTCATGGCTGACGTTGGCGATGAAGTCGCGGCGGGACTTTTCCGCGGCCTCGATGCGGGTAATGTCGTGGAGCACGGCGAGCGCGCCGCCGGAGGTCATGGGCGCGGCGTTGATCTCAAAGATGCGGCCTGGGGCCAGGGAGCTGGCCCAGCCATAGCGGACTTCCCTTGTTTCAAGGGCGCCGTGGACGCAGGCCAGGACCTCGGGGTCGCGCACGAAGTGGACCAGCGGGCGGCCGGCATGGATCTGGGTTCCGGCGATGCGCTCCATGACGGCGTTGGACCAGCGGACCAGCCCCTCGGGAGTGACGGCGATCACTGCCTCCTGCATGGAATCGAGCATGGCGGCCAACTCCTGGCGGCGGCTCTCGATCTCGGCAAAGCTCTTGCCCAGCCGCTCGGCGGACTGGTTAAGCGTGGCCTCCAGGGTGGAGAGCGGATCTTCCTCGTCGTAATCTAGGCGGGCGCTCAGCTCGCCCGCGGCGATGCGGCGGGCGAAGACCATGACCCGATTGAGCCGCGCGGCGATGCGGCCGGCAACCCAAACAGCCAGAGTCAGCGCCACAGCCAGCGCGATCAAACCGGACCAGAGCGTCTCGTTGCCGAAAAACAGGTTGGTCTTGCCGGGAGTAATCTCCAATACTTTGCGAGCGATAAAGGGAATGAAGACAAACTCCATCGCCGCTGCCTGAAAGATCAGCAGCAGGAGAAAAAGGCCGAGCAGCTTCAGGAATATCGTTGATTTCAAGGAGCCCTACTCGCCCTTGGGCATCTCGAAGCGGTAGCCGGCGCCGCGCACCGTCTTCAGGTAGCGCGGATTTTCCGGATCAACCTCGATCTTCTCGCGGATGCGGCGCACATAGACGTCGACCGAACGGGGGGTGACGAAGCGCGCATCGCCCCACACGGCGTCCAGGAGGTGGTCGCGGCTGAATACCCGGCCGGGATGCCGCGCCAGGTAGTCCAGCAGGCGGAACTCGGTGGCCGTGGTGGTGGTCAGCTCGCCGCGCACCTTCAACTGCATGGCGTTGGCGTCGATCACCACCTCTTCAAAGCGGATGATGGAGGGCGTGGTGGGCCGCTCGAAGCGCCGCAGAACCGCCTTGACCCGCGCCACCAACTCGCGGGTGGCAAAGGGCTTGGTGATGTAGTCGTCGGCGCCCAGCTCGAGGCCCAGCACGCGGTCGTTTTCACCCGCGCGCGCGGTCAAAAAGATGATGGGGATGGTGGACAACGCGGGGTTCAAGCGCAGGCGCTTGCACACGTCGAGGCCGTCTCCGCCGGGCACCATGATGTCCAGCAGAAACAGGGCCGGCGGCTGGCGCTCGGCATCGGGA
>JBKQRH010000169.1:0-3788 GCA_052326045.1 Occallatibacter sp.
GGAGCGGCTGGAGCCTCCGATGCGGCAATCTCTTCCCCGTCCGACTCGACCGGGGCCGAGTGGGCCAGCTTGGCCTTCTGCTCCTTGATGAGCGCCTTGCGGCTGAGCTTGATGCGATTGCCTTCGATGGCCAGAACCTTCACCATCACCTGATCGCCCTCGCGCAGCTCGTCTTTCACTTCCTTCACGCGATGCTCGGCGATCTCGGAGATGTGCAGCAGGCCATCGGTGCCGGGAAAGAGCTCGACAAACGCGCCGAACTCGGCCAGCCGCACCACCTTGCCCAGGTAAACCTTGCCGATCTCGGGCACGGCGGTGATGTTGCCGATGATCTCCAGCGCCTTCTTCAGGCCCTCGGCGTCGCAGGAAGCCACGCTGACGCGGCCCGTGTCGTCCACATCGATCTTGGCGCCGGTCTGCTCGATGATGCCGCGGATGGTTGCGCCACCCTTTCCGATCAGGTCGCGAATCTTGTCAGTGGGAATCATGATGGTCTCGATGCGGGGCGCATAGGCTGAGCGCTCGGTGCGCGGCCCGTCGAGCGCGGCGTCCATCTTGTCCAGCAGGAAGAGCCGTCCCCGGCGCGCCTGCTCCATGGCCTGCTCGAGGATCTCGTGGGTCAGGCCGGAGATCTTGATGTCCATCTGCAGCGCGGTGATACCCTTGCGCGTTCCGGCCACCTTGAAGTCCATGTCGCCGTAATGGTCTTCCGCGCCGGCGATGTCGGTCAGGATGGCGTAGTCGTCGCCCTCCTTGACCAGGCCCATGGCCACGCCGGCCACGGCGCCCTTGAGGGCGATACCGGAGTCAAACAGCGCCAGACTGGCGCCGCAAACCGTAGCCATCGACGAAGAGCCGTTGGACTCCAGAATGTCCGAGACGATGCGGATGGTATATGGCGACTCTTCGGGGCTGGGCAGAACCGCGGTGATAGCGCGCTCGGCCAGTGCTCCGTGGCCGATCTCACGCCGTCCTGTGCCGGTCATGCGGCCCGTCTCGCCCACGCAGAAGGGCGGGAAATTGTAGTGGAGCATGAAGGGCTTTTTCTTCTCGCCTTCATAGCTCTCCAGCCGCTGGCCGTCGTCGGTGGTGCCCAGCGTGGCTGTAACCAGGGCCTGGGTCTCACCGCGGGTAAACAGCGCCGAGCCGTGTACACGGGGCAGAACGCTGGTTTCAATCGTAATCTCGCGAATCTCGTCGAAGGCGCGGCGGTCGGGCCGAACCCGGTCCTTGGTCACCTGCTCGCGGAAGATCCTCTCGCGCAAGTGCTCATAGTAGTGAGCCAGCTTCTTCTTGGCTGCAAGATCGTCGGCGGGCAGTTCAGCCGCCAACTCGTCCTTGATCTGCTTGATCAGGGCGTAGCTTTCCGTCTTGCCGTGGGTGTGGGTGTCCAACGCATCCTTGAGCCGATCGCCGATCTTGGCTTTCAGTTCCGCGTAGTAGGCTTCATCGAACTCCGGCGCGGTGAAAGGCCGCTTGGGCTTGCCGGCCTTGGTCGCCAGTTCGTCAATCGCGGCGACGATCTTCTTGATCTCCTCGTGTGCAAACTCGATTGCGGCCAGGATGACGTCTTCGGTCTCCTCCTTGGCGCCCGACTCGATCATCACGATGCCGTCTTTGTGGCCTACGACCATGATGTTGACCGTGGTGGCGGCGCGCTCCGCATATGTGGGGTTGACCACGAATTGGCCATCCACGCGGCCCACGCGCACCGCGCCGACCGTGGCGTTGATGGGAATATCGGAGAGAGCGAGGGCGGCGGCGGCGGCATTGATGCCCACCACGTCGGGATCGTTTTCCTTGTCGGCGGAGAAGACCAACGCGATGATCTGGGTCTCATTGCGGAATCCGTCTGGAAACAGCGGACGAACGGGGCGATCGATCTGACGGGCGGTCAGGACTTCCTTCTCGCTGGGCCGGCCTTCGCGCTTGATGAAGCCGCCGGGAATGCGTCCTCCGGCGTACGTGTACTCGCGGTAATCGACCGTGAGGGGAAAGAAGTCGATGCCTTCCCTGGGGTCGGGAGAGGCTACGGCGGTGGCCAGAACGACGGTTTCGCCCGTGGTCACCAATGCGGCGCCAGAGGCCTGCTTGGCCATGCGCCCGGTCTCAAAGACCAGCCGCTTGCCACCGGCAAGCTCGACAGCTACTTCGTGCTTGGTAGACATAGAGTCCTCGTTTCATTTTGTTCGCTTGGAAAACTTGTAGGGGGAAGCTGGCGAAGGGATCGGCTGCCGGCAGGGTGCGCGCAAGAGAGCGGGCTGTGCGCGTGGGAGCCGGTTCTGCCGGCCGGCGCGCCTGGGCCGCACACGGCCGATAGCTGTGCGCAGTCCCTGGCAGCGGGTCGAGTTCGCCAGGTACGCCATGGTCCCAGGTCCTGGGTGGAACGGGGGCCGTGACCAATGTCCGGTCTGGGCGCTTCCGGGTCAAAGTTGGCTTTCTGGTTACTTGCGGATACCGAGTTTGCCGATTACGTCGCGATAGCGGTCGGAATCGTGCGTCTTCAGGTAATCCAGCAGGCGGCGGCGCTTGCTGACCAGCATCAACAGTCCACGCCGCGAGGCATGGTCTTTCTTGTGGATTTTGAAGTGCTCGGTCAATTCGCCAATCCGCTCACTCAGAATCGCGATCTGGACTTCCGGCGAGCCGGTGTCTGTATCGTGGGTGCGGAAGCGTTCAATCAGGATTGTTTTCTTGGCAGTCGCCAGCACGGCGTTTGTTGCTCCTCTTGTCTTCTCAGTCCACTCTCAAGTGTCTAATGTGAGATTACCATGAATGAGCGGTCCTGCGCTATCCGCAACTCAACCGGAACCCAAAAGCAAACCGCGCCGCTCAGCGGACGGCGGTTACTGCTCCCCCGCCAACCAGTAATTCGCTCGCGCCACGATGCGGGCTCCGTAGTCCTGCGCAGTCCGCACGCGAATGGTATGCAGGCCGGGGGTCGGATTGGAGGGGCTGAAGGTGAGCAGGTAGCGGTTGCGCGCGTGCTTGGCCGCATCCACCACCCGCAGCTCGAAGCGCTTGTCGCCGGTGAAGGTCGTGTACTCCCCGCCGCTCATCCGGGCAACTTCTTTGGCCACGTTCTTCTTGAATGCCTGCACAGCCATGATGAGCGGCGAGAGCATGTTCAGGGTCCGCTCGTCGCCCGAGTCCTTTGTATCGTGAAGCAATTCCGCGCGCGAGGGAGAAAACGACACGCTCAGCACCAGCACGTCGGACTGGCCGATCTTCCGGATCAACTGCTCCGGTTTGGTGTGCTTGCTGCCGTGGTCGCGCTCCTCGCTGATCAGCAGCAGAACGCGGCGATACTCCTTGGGCTGGGACTCAAGCAGATCGACTGCATAGCTCACGGTATCCAGAATCGCGTCGCCGCCGTTGCCGGGCTCAAGCCGCTTGAGGGCCTCGTTCACCTCCTCGCCGGAGTGCGTGTAATCGCGAATGAGATGAGGTTTCGAGTCGAAGCCCACCAGCGCCGCCTGACTCCTGGCGTCGGAGAGGAAGAGATCGAGCAGCGGTCCCAGCTTGGCCAGCTTGTCGAATTCGAGCACGCTCACGCCGCCCAGTTCGACGGCCACCACCAGCGAAACCGGCGCCGTATCCATCTCCTCCTGCACGCGAATTTTCTGCGGCACGCCGTTGTCTTCGAGCACGAAGTCTGCCGGTTTGAGGCCGTAGACGATGACGCCGCCGCGCTTCTCCACCAGCGTGGGCACCAGCACCTCGTTGGCCGTCACGCGCAGGGTGGGAGCGTCAGGGTGCGCTGTGGGAAGCGGTTGAGCGGGCTCGAT
>JBKQRH010000170.1:0-19568 GCA_052326045.1 Occallatibacter sp.
CGGTCTATCTCCTCGGGCGTGCCCTTGACCGCTGCCGGATCGGGGATTCCCCAATGAGCGGTCATCGGTTGGCCGGGCCAGTAAGGGCAGGCCTCCTTGGCGGCGTTGTCGCAAACGGTAAAGACGAAATCCATCCGCGGGGCGCCGGGCGCGGCAAACTCATCCCAGGACTTGCTCCGCAGTCCGACAGTCGGGATTCCCGCCAGCTCAATCTGCTTGAGAGCCTCCGGCCTTACGGCCCCCGCGGGATGGCTGCCCGCGCTGTACGCGGTGAAGATGCCCTTCGCCTTCCGGTTCAGGATGGCCTCCGCCATAATGGAGCGGGCGGAGTTGCCGGTGCATAGAAACAGGACGTTGTAGTGGTTCGGCATACCGGTTAACCTTTCCGGGCGGTTGCCGCTCTAGAGCGGCAACCGGGCTCGTGTTAAACTGCATTCGGTTTGCTGGCGCGAATGAAGGCGCTCAGGAATTTTCCCTCGACCTGCGGCGCAATCTCATCAACCGCAACGCCGGCCTCAGCCAGAAACTGGCGCGCATCTTCAATGTTGTAGATTCGGGTTGGCTCCAAATCGACATCGACAAAGCCGGCGTTGAGGAGCTTGGCGCGATAGTCCTGCTCTTCCAGCGCTCCGGCAATGCAACCGACCCACAGCAACATGCTTTGCCGCACGGCATCGGGGACCTGGCCACGCACCACAACGTCCGAGACCGCGAAGCGGCCTCCGGGGCGGAGCACGCGAAATGCTTCCTTCAGCACGCGGTCCTTGTCCGCGGAGAGATTGATGACGCAGTTCGAAATCACCACATCGACGGAGTTGTCGGGCAGAGGAATGTTTTCCATCTCGCCCTTCAGGAACTCCACGTTATCGACTCCAGCCTGGCGCTGGTTCTGGCGCGCCAGCGCCAGCATTTCGTCGGTCATGTCCAGGCCATAAGCTTTGCCCGCGGGGCCGACGCGCCGCGCGGAGAGCAGCACGTCGATGCCGCCGCCCGAACCGAGATCGAGCACAACCTGGCCCGGCTTCAGTTCGATCAGCGCGGTGGGATTGCCGCATCCCAGCGAGGCCAGCACGGCCTTTTCTGGAATCAAACCCTTCTCATCGGCGCTGTAGAGATTCGTGGTCACCGGGTCGCAGCAGCGAAGGGCCGGGTCGCAACAGGCGGCCAGGCTTCCCGCGCCCGCAATGGCGCGGGCGGCGCTGCCGTATTTCTGCTTGACTTCTTCTTTTACCTGAGCGGCGGTTTCCATTCCGCCTCCTTTCGTATACGTCAAGGCGAATATATTCTTTTCTCGACACATTTGTCAAGGCGTATATTATGAGGCATGGGCCGAAACTCCAAATCGGTCGACCAGGCTCGCTTGTTTGCCGCTCTTTCAGACCCCACGCGCCTCAGGCTGCTGAACCTGATGGGCGGCCGGGAGGTGTGCGTCTGCTACTTCGTTGAGGTTCTGAAGCAAAGCCAGCCCAAGATTTCCAGGCATCTGGCCTACCTGCGCAATGCCGGGATTGTGAGCGCGCGCCGCGAAGGAAAATGGATGCACTACAGCATGAAACGGCCTGAGGATGCCGGGGCGGCTGCAATTCTGGATGCCGCGCTGGAATCCTTCAAACAAGACCGCGAGATGCAGTCGGATTTGGCGAGACTCTGCAAGGCGTGTTGCGAACCGCGTTTCGTCACCCTCTAGTGTTTAGACCTTGTGATTTGGTAATTGCTCCTGAACAGGCGCGGGCGTGGACGCCCGCACTACAGCCGGTCAGGAGACCGGCGCTACACTCCGGTCCGATGAGCGGCAACCGGCTTAATCCGGTTTTCCCGTGTAGTGCTGGCGGTGGTGGACCAGAGCGTGGTCTTCAGCCGACTCCAGGTGCGTAATGACTTCGGCGGGCATCCGCAGTTCATTGGGCAGGCGTTCTTCCAAAACGGTGGCCAGGGCATGGGCCTCGCT
Organism: Occallatibacter sp.; assembly: GCA_052326045.1. Taxonomy (GTDB): domain Bacteria; phylum Acidobacteriota; class Terriglobia; order Terriglobales; family Acidobacteriaceae; genus Telmatobacter. Next base: position 1,949 of record JBKQRH010000170.1, read on the forward strand.
CACCGATGTCTGACGCGGGAACAGCAGGTGCACTTCGATGATCTGACGGTACCCTGTGGTTCGGAAACGCACGCCGTGGTATTCAATGTGCAGTTCGGAGCAGATTGCATCCAGCCGTTCGCGAATTCTGCGGCCGGTCTCGGGATCGGAATAGTCCAGCAATCCGGCCGCGGAATGCCAGACCAGGCGGCCTCCCGACCAGAGAATATTTGCGGCGACAACCATGGCCACCAGGGGATCGAATGGCTTCCAATGCGTCATCAGCACCAGTCCCAATCCCCCCACAACGCCGAAGCTGGTCCAACTGTCGGTCAGGACGTGTTTGCCGTTGGCCTCGAGGATGATGGAATTCGTCCGGCGGCCGGTGCGGATGAGGTAGTAGCCGAGGCCCGCATTTACGATTGCAGCCACCAGGATCAGCACGACTCCCGATCCCAGGCGCTGCAACTGGAGTCCGGCCATCCACTCGCGGAGCGACTCCGTGATAATCGCGATTGCGGCCACGACGATCAAGGCTCCCTCAAAACCGGCAGAGAAGAAGGTGATGCGTTCGTAACCGTAGAGGAAGTGATGGGAAGCGGGACGCGTGCTGAGCCGCAGGCTGAAACCGGCAAAGCCCACGGCAATCACGTGAATCACCGACTCGGCCGCATCGGAGAAGATGGCAGCCGAGTGGGTCATAAAATAAGCCGCCGTCTTGCCCAGCAGCATGGCCACGCCAACAGCCAAGGAGAGATGCATGGCGAATTGCGCGTCGCGCATCTTCGTCTCGTCGATCTGTGGCGCGAGGCCGTCTATGGCTTGCCTGGGCACGTCGATCATCCTCGAACGAGAGGTTTGGAATTTGGGCTCCCGCCGGTATTTTATACTCGCGGAATAGCCGGAGTACTGCAACCCTCAATATCTGAAAAGAGCAACGATGGCAAGAAACAGCAGCCATGCAGATGCCTCAGCCGCCAGGTCCATGCCGACGTGAAGACCGGAACCGTCGCACGATCGAGTCGAAACCAATAAAATACCATCACTGGAGGAAAGCAATGAAGACTCTCGCCAAGTACTTCTTCCCCGCGTTCACGCTGTTGCTTGCGCCCGTTGCGTTCGCCCAGCATCAAACCTTCAACATAAACCCGGATTCAAGCCAAGTCGCCTTCATTCTGGGCGGCTCCGACCACGGCGTCCATGGCACGTTTCATGTGCAAAGCGGATCGATCGACTTCGATCGCAGCGCGCCGAATATATCGGGCTTTGTGATTGTGGCAGCCGGCAGCGGCAACAGCGGCAGCCAGAGCCGCGATCGCAAGATGACCACGGAGGTTCTGGAAGCGGCGCACTTTGCCGAAGTGTCCTTCGTGCCCAGGAGCTATCAAGGGAGCATCGCGGCCACAGGCGATTCCACCATTCAAGTTACCGGCGCCTTCACCCTGCACGGCACTCCGCATGAGCTGACGGTCCCCGTACAAATTCATATCGAGGGAGCGAATCTGACGGCCAAAACACACTTTACGGTTCCCTATGTCCAATGGGGCCTGAAGGATCCGAGCATGTTCATGATGAAAGTCGCCAAAGAGGTGGGGATCGATCTCACGCTTGTGGGCCGTTTGTCCCCTGCCAATTAGAGCGGTTGTTGTTTAGAGCGGTTCTCCAGTTCACGCGCCCATGCCAGACCGCATCCGTGTTGCATTGGCTTGGGGCACATCATCCCCGGTTTTGCTATAACCTTCGCGGCGATGTGCAATACGGCGATGGTTTCGGCAGAATGCCTGTGCCCGGCGAGCGATCTGTGTCACGTTTGCGTGTGATCTGACTCACATACAGCCGCGCCATACTCTCCCGTAAAGTCCGGCTTATGAGGAGTTTTCCAGTTTAAATGGAACAGCCTCGCGGAACCTCCTGGCAGTGGCGTTAAGGAGAGGGCTCGATGAGTGTCTTCAAGGATGCACGGCATCTTTTCCGGTTTGCGGGACTTTTCGTCTTCGCCTTTGTGGTGTTTCTGGTGGTACGCCACTACGTGGTCCCCAAAAGCTTTGGGCAGTATGGGCATTACCGCGGCAATGCCATCGGCGAAATTGCCGCGCATCCGATCAAATTTGCCGGCCACCAGGCTTGCGAGAGCTGTCACACGGACGTTCTGGACGTGAAGGCCAAGGGCAAGCATGCAAACGTGAACTGCGAGGCCTGTCACGGGGCACTGGCCAAACATGCCGACGATCCATCGTCGGTGACACCGGTGAAGCCGGACACGGCAGTGATCTGCGCCCGGTGTCATACGGCCAGCGCCGCCAAACCCAAGGGCTTTCCGCAGGTTGTGCCGGAAGAGCACTCGACGGGTCTTCCGTGCGAGACCTGCCACAAGCCGCACAGCCCTGGCATGGATGCAGGAGGTGCGAAATGAAGATAACCCGGCGCCAAATGATCGTTCTATTGCCGGCGGCAGCAGTTGCATGGAAGTACGTGCTTGCCGGAACGCCGGAAGCCTCGCCTAACTACAAGATGACCGAGCATTGGTGGAGCATGCTGATCGACATCCCCAAGTGCATCGGCTGCGGCAACTGCGTGCGGGCCTGCCAGACCGAAAACGATGTGCCGGACGGATACTTCCGCACCTGGGTGGAACGGTACAACGTATCGGACGAGGATATGACCAACCCTCATGTCATCTCGCCCGACGGCGGCAAAGAAGGATTCCCGGTGGCCCAGGAGGACGGGGAGAAGTATTTCTTCGTTCCCAAGATGTGCAACCAGTGCGCGGATTCGCCCTGCACCCAGGTGTGCCCGGTAGGCGCGACCTTCATCAGCCCGGATGGCGCCGTGCTGGTGGACCAGACTTACTGCCTGGGCTGCGCCTATTGCGTGCAGGCCTGCCCGTATGGCTGCCGCTACATTCATCCGGTGAAGAAAGTGGCGGATAAATGCACGCTCTGCTACCACCGGATTACCAAGGGGCTCACGACCGCGTGCTGCGAGGCCTGTCCGACCGGGGCGCGCCAACTGGCCGATTTGAAAGACCCCAAAGACCCGATCCACGAGTTCCTGAAGACCCACAGCGTGCAGGTGTTGAAGCCGTATATGGCCACCGGCGCGAAGGTCTTCTACAACGACCTGGACGGCTCGGTGCGGTAAGAACAGTGGACAGTGAACAGTGGACAGTGAACAGCTATGTGGGTGAGGGGTTATGAACGGTGTTGAAGGCTTCATTTATCCGAACGAAATCGCGCTGCAATGGAGCGTGTTGATCGTTTTGTACCCTTTCATCACGGGGCTGGTGGCGGGCGCGTTCATTCTGGCGTCGCTGGAGCGTATTTTCCGAGTGGAGGCGGTGAAGCCGACTTACCGGCTGGCGCTGCTGACGGCCCTGGCCTTCCTGCTGGTTGCGCCGCTGCCGCTGATTTTACACCTGGGCCACCCATTCCGCTCGCCGGAGATGTACTTTACTCCGCACAGCACCTCGGCCATGGCCATGTTCGGGTATGTGTACATGTGGTACCTGATGGCCGTGCTGGTGTTCGAGATATGGCTCGACTACCGGCGCGAGATCGTTCTGTGGTCCCAGTCAGCCGGGAAATGGACGCGTTGGATTTACCGGCTGATGACGCTGGGCTCGAGCAACATCAGTGAGCGTTCTCTTGCCATCGACGAGCGGGTGGGATGGATTGTGACGCTCATTGGCATCCCTTCCGCCTTTCTGTTGCACGGATACGTGGGGTTCATTTTCGGCTCCGTCAAGGCCAATCCCTGGTGGTCGTCGCCGCTGATGCCGGTGGTGTTCATCTTTTCGGCGATGGTGTCGGGGATTGCGGCGGTGATGCTGCTCTATATGGCGATCGCGAAGCTGCGCAAGCAAAAGATCGACATATCCTGCGTGGACACCATTGCGATGTACCTGTTCTACACCTTCATCATCGACTTCAGCCTGGAGATGCTGGACCTGATTCACCGCATCTACGAGGCCGACGAATCGTTCCGCAGCTTGAACTTCCTGGTCCACACCCAGCTCTACATCCCGCACATCGTGATCCAGATCTGCCTGGGCACGCTGACGCCCATCGTCTTGCTGGGCATCACCCAGGTGGTCAAGCTGCCGGAGATTGTGCGCAAGCGGATTTACTCCGTGGCTGGCTGCCTGACGCTGATAGGGATCTTCGCCATGCGCTGGAATGTGGTGATCGGCGGACAGTTGTTCAGCAAGAGTTTTCTCGGGTACACGACTTACAAGATGGGCCTGGTGACAAAGGAAGGACTGTTGGTGGCTGTCGCGCTGACTATCCTCCCGCTGGTCTTCTTATGGGTGCTGGTGAAGCTGCTGCCTCCGTGGCCAGAAAAGGGCGAGCTAAAGGCCGCAGCCGCGGACTAAACGTACCCATCCTTTTTGAAATCGGGTGGAAATCATGGATGATCTTCCCGACGCCTTAAATCGGCTTGCCAAACGCCTGGAAGCACTGGAGCGGCGTGTCGAGGCGCTGGAACATCCTTCCGAGGCTCCGATTGCAGTTGCCGCGCCGGAGCCGATCCCATCGCAGGCGGCGCAAGCCGGCGGGACGGTTCCTTCTGCGCTGGCCGGCGGAGCGTTTTCCGTCGTGGGCAAGGCGATGCTCGGAATTGCCGGGGCCTATCTTTTGCGCGCGGTTGCGGAATCCACCTCGCTTCCCAAACTGGGCGTAGCGGCGATTGCCATTGCCTACGCGATCTTGTGGCTGGTTTGGGCGACGCGGGCGCCTGCCGGGGCATGGTTTGCAAGCATGACTTATGCCTGCACCTCCGCCTTGATCCTGGCTCCCATGCTGTGGGAACTTACACTGCGCTTCAAGGTATTGCCGGCGGCGGTGACCGCGGGCGTGCTGGGCGCATTCGTGTGCGCGGCCTCTGCCCTGGCATGGAAGCGCGATCTCGCATCGATCTTCTGGGTGGCCAATGTGACCGCGGCTCTGGTTGCCCTGGCCTTATCGATCGCGACGCACGAGGTGACTCCCTTCATAGCGGCACTCCTGCTGATGGTTCTTCTCTCGGAGTACGCGGCTGGACGCAATCACGAGCTGGGAGTGCGATTCCTGGTGGCGGCGGCTGCCGACCTGGGCGTATGGACGCTGATCTTTATCTACTCCAGCCCGGAAAGCACGCGCGAGGATTACCCGAGCCTGGGGACGGCGGCATTGCTTACGCCCGGCTTCATCCTGTTTCTGATCTATGGGGTGAGCGTGGCGCTCAAGACCACGGTTTTCCAGCGGAAGATCACAGTATTCGAGACGATCCAAACGATGATCGCGTTCCTGCTGGCGGCTTCCAGCTTGCTCTACTTCGAGCCACGCTGGGGCGCAACTTTGTTGGGGGCTTTCTGCCTGGTCTTGTCCGCGGCAAGTTATACGGGAGTCTTTGTTTTTTTCGACCGCGCTCCGGAACGGCGCAATTACCGGGTGTTTGCCACCTGGAGCGCGGCTCTCTTGCTGGCAGGCAGCGTGTTATGCCTGCCGCCGTTGTGGATGGCGGCGTGCCTGGGCGCGGCCGCGATTACGGCTACGTTCCTTGGTGTCCGCTTGAACCGACTAACTCTTGAGTTCCACGGCCTGGTGTATCTGCTGGCGGCCACAGTCGCATCCGGCCTGCTGGATTATGCCTTCCGCGCGCTTGCAGGGACACTTCCTGGAGCGCCAACGTGGAGCGTTTGCCTGATCTCTGCTGGCGCGGTTCTCTGCTATGCAGCCGGGAAGCCTTGCCAGGGAGAGCCGTGGAAGCTGCAGCTTCTTCATACTGTCTCCGCATCTGTGGCGATCGGCGCCACGGCAGCACTGCTGGTGCAAGGCCTGATGTGGCTGACTGCATTGAGCGTGAATCCCGGAGCCCATCACCTGGCTTTTATCCGCACGCTGACCATCTGCATGGCGGCTCTCGCACTTGCCTTCAGCGGCGCACACTGGCGCCGGACGGAACTGACTCGAGTTGGCTACGCCACGCTGGTGCTGGTTGCGGCCAAGCTGGTGTTTGAAGACCTGCGCCACGGGCACCTCGAATTCATTGCCGCGTCCATTTTCCTCTTTGCGGTAACTTTGATCGCGGTTCCGCGCATTGCACGCATGGGACAGAGAATCTAAAGCTATGTTGGCCGCAAACTCGACATATACGTATATTTCCCACGCATAGGCAAGACGGGATGCGGATAGCGAGCCCGGGAGGAATCCCGTTGCGAATCGAAAGCCCCACAAGCTGTGCGGTTTCTTGCCCGGTTCCCGCGCTTGTGGACAGGAGACTGGGCGGAGAGCGAGAATAGCGCTTCACGCGGAGGACATTATGAACATGCATTCCATCACGCGCCGGGATTTTGTGGGGCTGGGCGCGGCTGTGGCCGCGACCTGCATGAGCGCCGGCCGTCTGGCCGCCGCTCCGCTTCGCTTGCCCATCGGGCTGCAACTCTACAGCGTAAGAGAGCTGCTTCCCAAGGACTTTGACGGGACGCTGCGCAAGGTGAGGGAGGCGGGGTACACGGAAGTCGAGGCCGCGGGCTACTACGACCGCACGACGGCGGAATTTCGCCAGGCGATGGATAAAGCGGGGCTGCGCTGCACGAGCACGCATCACACGCTGGCGTTGTTGCTGGTGCATCAGGACGAGCTGATCGAATATGGCCGCGCGCTGGGAGTGGATTACATCATTTGCCCCTGGCCGATGCGGCGCGACCCGGCGCTGACCGGGGCGCTCACGCTGGACGACTGGCGCTGGGTGGCGGGCCAACTCAACCGCATTGGCGAGAAGGTGAAGGCCGCCGGCATGACCTTCGGCTATCACAATCACGGGCCGGAGTTTGGCTCGGAGGGCGGGGTGGTGTTCTACGACGAACTGCTGTGGCTGACCGACCCCAAGCTGGTGGTCTTCGAGATGGACTGCGGCTGGGTGGCCGCGGCCGGGCGCAACCCGGTGGATTATCTGAGCAAGACGCCGGAACGGTTCCCGCTGCTGCACGTGAAGGACATGGCGCGCGGGTTGACGGGGAAGTTCCACTCGACGGTAATGGGCCGGGGGGTGGTGGATTACCGGACGATTCTGCGCGCGGCTACCGGGCTCAAGCACTACTTCATCGAGCAGGAGGAGTTCGACATGGACCCCATCGAGGCGCTCAAGCTGGATGCGGAGTACATGCGCAAGCTGGACCTGTGAGCTAACGGCCGGAGCTTGATCGGTTGACCCAGTTTGCATCCACGAGCCAATTATTCGCGGTCATGATCGGAGTGCATGTTGGAGTGCCTGAATTTTGGCAGCGGACTAGCTTCCGGGTTGCCGACAAACTGGGAACTGACCCACAGATGTCGTAAACTGATAGGCCAAGCCATTGCGAGGAGAAACCCAATGAACCGATCCGCTTTTCTGCAGCGCATCCTAAGAATGAGCCTTGTGCTTGCGTGTTTATTCGGAAATCTGCCGTGCTGTGCGCCGCAAACTCCCCAAGCGAATGGAGAGACCATCGTGCTGGTGCGGCATGGCGAGAAACCGGCAGGTGGACTTGGCCAGTTGACCTGCAAGGGGCTGAACCGGTCGCTGGCCCTGCCATCCTTGCTGATTTCGCGCTATGGCAAGCCCGACTACATCTTTGCGCCGAACCCCAGTATGCAAGTGAACGACGGCCATCTTTACTCCTATCTGCGGCCTCTGGCAACCATCGAGCCGACCGCGATCCGCCTCGGGATGCCAGTGAACACTCAAATTGGCTACACCCGAGTCCTTAGACTTCAGCTGGAATTGCTTAAGCCAACCTATGCCCACAAGTTGATCTTTGTCGCCTGGGAGCACATCAAGTTGTATGAATTCGCCAAACTGATGCTCCTGTCTTACGGGACCGGTTCAAAGCATGTGGATCCTTGGCCCGACAGCGATTATGAAACCATCTATGTCTTCCACATCACACCAACCGGCAAGGACGGCGCTCCGCGAGCCACGCTGGAAATCCAGAAGGAAGATCTGGGGAACACGCTGAACGACACCTGCCCCGGCCCACAGTAGATTGCAGGCGAATGACGGGCAATCCGGAAACTGACCGGCGGCCGCTTTTCGGTTAGGCTGTGGGTATGAGCGTATTCGACGAGAAGCGGGCGGAGCTGGAGCAGCACGAGCAGATGATGGGCGTGGAGCGGGGCAGGCTGGCGGTGGCGCTGGACCTGCTGACGGACTCGCTGATTCTGGTGGGTCAGCACGGGGTCTATTGCGCGTCCAGCCGCAATCCGGCCAAGCCGGCGCTGGATTTGCAGGCGGTTCTGGGCGGCATGGAGGGCGCCAAGGCGCTGATCCAGTCGGTAATGGAGGAACTGCGGGTGCAAAGAGCAGGGAACAGGGAATAGGGAACCGGGAACAGAGATCCAGGGGCGGATAGCGGCCTCGCCGGCTGAACGCGCCGGGAAAAACAGAAGTGCGGTATGCTGAAAGAGCGCGCCCGTAGCTCAGCTGGATAGAGCGAACGCCTCCGGAGCGTTAGGTCGGGAGTTCGAATCTCTCCGGGCGCACCATAGAACCTCATTCTTTGCAATATTTACAGCTTCTTTCCGCTGTCATGGCCGGTTCTGATTTCTTCGCCGGGCCCAATTCCGCGCCCAACCATGCGAGAAATCGCCGTCGCCATCGCAGCCACAGACGGGTGAAGATACCTGGAGCCGATGGCAATCGCAGGCACCGGAAGGGATAACTTCAGCCGCCGGGAAGTTGGACTATCCACGTCCGGGAATTTAGAATCCATGGAGGAGAATCGCATAGTGCCGCGCATTATTGAGATTACTGAATTAGCTCTTCGGGACGCCCACCAAAGCCTGCTGTCGACGCGCATGGCCCTGGACGACATGGTTCCGGCCTGCGCAGACCTGGACAACGCCGGTTACTGGTCGGTGGAATGCTGGGGAGGCGCAACCTACGATTCCTGCATTCGCTTTCTCAATGAAGACCCCTGGGAACGGCTGCGCACCTTCCGCAAGCTGATGCCCAAGAGCCGTCTGCAGATGCTGCTGCGCGGTCAGAACCTGCTGGGATACCGGCACTACGAAGACGGCGTGGTGGAGCGGTTTGTGGAGAAGTCAGCCGAGAACGGCATCGACGTTTTCCGGGTCTTCGATGCGCTGAATGACGTGCGCAACCTGAAGACCAGCATCGCCACCGTGAAGCGGACGGGCAAGCACGCGCAAGGCGCGATCTGCTATACGGTCAGCCCCTTGCATACAGTACAGGCTTTTGCCGAGATGGCCGAGCAACTGAAGGAGATGGGCTGCGATTCGATCTGCATCAAGGACATGGCCGCGTTGCTGAAGCCGCAGCCCGCCTATGACCTGGTGAAAGCCATCAAGCAACGCTGCGGGCAGGATACGCTGGTTCATGTTCATACTCATGCCACGACGGGCGTAACCATGGTGGCCCTGATGAAGGCGATCGAAGCGGGCTGCGACATTGTGGATACCGCGGTGAGTTCGCTTTCACTGGGACCGGGGCACAATCCCACGGAGAGTTTAGTGGAGCTGCTGGACGGCACCGGCTATGAGACCCGCGTCAGCCTGGAATGCGTGCAACGCGCGTCCAGTCACTTCGCCAAGATCCGTCCGCGCTATCGCGAATTCTTCAGCGAGAACATGGGCGTGGATACGATGATCTTCGAGAGCCAGATCCCCGGCGGCATGATCTCGAATATGGAGAGCCAGCTGAAGGGGCAGGGCGCCAGCGAGCGCTTGCGGGAGGTTCTGGAAGAAGTGCCGCGGGTGCGCAAGGACTCAGGATATCCGCCGCTGGTTACGCCCACGAGCCAGATTGTAGGTTCGCAGGCGGTCTTCAACGTTCTGATGGGTAAATACAAGGTGCTCACCGGCGAATTTGCCGATCTGATGCTGGGCTATTACGGCAGCACGATCGGTGAAAAGAATCGCGAGGTGCTGAAGATGGCCGAGGCGCATAACAAGAAACCGGCCATTACCTGCCGCCCCGCCGACCTGCTGACTCCGGAGTGGGAGAACCTGAGCGCGACAGCCAAGGCGTTGGAGGGCAACGATGGCTCGGATGAAGATGTATTGACGTATGCGATGTTCCCGCAGGTTGCGCCCAAGTTCTTCAAGACGCGGCACGAGGGACGCAAGAATCTAGGCAAGGATCCCACCTCGCCCAAGGCAGCCGAGCCGAAGGCCGCGGACGGAACGGCGAGCGGCGCAAAATCGCTGACCACCACCGTGAATTACGCGATTACGCTGAACGGGATAGAGCACCGGGTAACCGTGGCTTCGGAAAAATAGACACGGGTTCCTTTTGATGCCCACGAACCCAGGAGCAGGGATGGCTACGCAAGATCAGGATGGAAAGCAGAAGACGATGCAGGAAAAGATCGCCGAACTTATCGCCCGGCGCGACACAGCGGAACTGGGCGGAGGCAAGGAGCGCATCGATACGCAGCACTCGGCGGGCAAGATGACAGCGCGCGAACGCATAGCCAGACTGACGGACCGGGACAGCTTCGAGGAGATCGGGCTGTTTGCGCGTCATCGCGCAACCTATTTCGGGATGGCCGACAAGGAGCTGCCCGCCGATGGCGTGGTGACCGGATGCGCCACAGTGGATGGCCGTCTGGTGCATCTGGCCAGCCAGGATTTCACCGTAGCAGGCGGAGCCGCCGGCGAGGTGCATTGCGACAAGATCGCCGATATGATGCACCTCTCGCTCAAGACAGGCAGTCCATTTATCTTCATTAACGACTCCGGCGGGGCGCGCGTACAAGAGGGCATCGACAGCCTGGCCGGTTACGGCCGCGTCTTTTACAGCAATGTGATGCTATCGGGATCGGTGCCGCAGATTGCTTTGATTTGCGGCCCTTGCGCGGGCGGCGCGGCTTACAGCCCGGCGTTGACCGACTTCATCATCCAGACCATGCAGGGCCGGATATTCATCACCGGGCCGCAGGTGATCAAGCAGGTCACGGGCGAAGACGTGACCGCGGAGGAGCTGGGCGGGCCGCACGCGCAGATGAACACCTCCGGCGTGGTGCACCTTGTGGCCCAGAACGACGAGGAGGCGATGCTGTTGTGCAGGAAGCTGCTCAGCTTTCTGCCCTCCAACAATCTCGAGGATCCGCCGCGCCTGCCGTTCAATGGGCGCATCAAACCCGATGCGAAGATGAATGAAATCATTCCCGATGACCCCAAGGCCGGCTATGACGTGCGCGAGATCATTACGCGGATCGTGGACAATCAAGACTTTCTGGAGATCCAGCCGGGCTTTGCGCCGAACATAGTAATTGGTTTCGGGCACTTGCAGGGCCGGTCGGTCGGAATTGTGGCCAACCAGCCGGACGCCATGGCCGGAGTGCTGGATATCAATGCGTCGGATAAAGCAGCGCGTTTTGTTCTCTTCTGCAGCGCCTTCAATATTCCGCTGGTAACTTTGGTCGACGTTCCCGGTTTCCTTCCCGGCGTGGAGCAGGAGCGGGGCGGGATTATCCGCCATGGCGCGAAGCTGCTGTTTGCTTACTCGGAGGCCACCGTTCCCAAGCTTACGGTGATACTGCGCAAGGCGTACGGCGGCGCCTATCTGGCGATGTGCTGCAAGGATCTAGGAGCGGACCGGGTAATGGCGTGGCCTACGGCCGAGATTGCGGTGATGGGCGCCGAAGGCGCAGCGGGCATTGTATTCCGGCGCGAGATCGAGGCTGCCGAGGATAAGGCCGCTCGCCGCCAGGAACTGGTCAATGAGTATCGCGAGGTCTTTTCCAATCCTTATGTGGCGGCGGGCCGGCGGCTGGTGGACGCCGTCATTGAGCCCGCCGATACCCGGAAGTGTCTAGCCCAGGCGCTGGAACGTCTGTACGCCAAGCGCGAAACGCGACCTCAGAAGAAGCACGGATTGATCCCACTGTAACGGGGAGCGGCACGTGAAAGAGAATTTAGCAGCGCTGATCAAGGCTCTATCCGAGCGGCAACAAGCGGCCGAGCGGCAATTGAGCGAATTGAGCGCGGCAGTGAAGGCTCTGGAAGCCAAGATGGCGGAATTCAGCCAGCCCGCGGCGCCGCGCGCCCTAACGGCTCCGGCGAAGGCGGCGCAAGCCACGCCTGGGAAGCCGATGAAGGCGGAGGTAACTGCCGAGATACTGGTGATATTGGCCGCGGCCGCCACCACGTACCTGGGGAAGGAAGTCCGCATCCGTTCGGCCAAAATGCTGCAATCGCCCTATGAAGTCATCAATCCGTGGGTGCAACAGGGGCGTGTATTCATTCACGCCTCTCACAATTTGCGATGAGACGACAAGCCGGCAGGGAAATTTCTCGAGAGAAGGAAGAACCACTTGAAGCTCCGGATAGGAATTGACGGCAATACCTACGAGTTGGAAGTCGAAGTCATCGAAGACGACGAAGTTCCTCATCATCCGTATTACGGAACGTCGTATCCTCTGGTCCCCGCGACGGTGCAGCCGGTGGCTGCGCCAGCGGCCCGGGCGCATGCTCGGGCCTCCGGCGAGACCGACGAAGAAGATAAACTCTGCCGCAGTCCGGTAACCGGCATCGTTATCAAAGCGAACGTGGCGCCCGGACAGACGATCGAGGAGCATGAACTGATCATGGTCATCGAAGCCATGAAGATGGAGACCAATGTGATCGCGCCGCGCTCCGGGATAGTGAAGAGTGTGCGAGTGGCGGCGGGCGATTCGGTCAAGGTCAATCAGGTGGTTGTAGAACTCGAATAGCAGGGCTTCTTATGGGATGATGCGGGAGACCTTGAGCTGTTGCCAGCATTTCGGGGTGGCGCGCCTCGCCGCCGGCGCAGATCCGAGCAAGACCCGCAGCCGGCTCCTGCGATCCACAACTCCATTCAGCCTGTCGGGAGCGCCGGTGGCCACTCATCACTGCAATGCAGGCGGCATGCAACCGGCGGCCGCTCGCGGATGCGACGAACCTCTGGTTGAGTTCGCATCCCAACCCGATGCCAATCTCGCTGAGCATGCCCGCCTGCGGGCGATTAGACTGAAATAGGTTTGCCAGGCGTTCAACACGCGGGCAGGATAAGGCGAAAATGCACTTCAATTTCGATTTTACGGCCACCCAGGTTCTGTGGACGCTTACGTTTGCGGCGCTGCTGGTGCTGCTGGTGGTGTTGCTGGGACGGGAGCGGGCGCGACGCTTCCCGTGGTTCACAACGAGCATCGCGCTCATGGCCTTGCGCCTGTTGGCGGAAAGGCTGCTGTTCGAGCGGCTTCCGCGCCTCACATTGAACGAGATCTTCCTGGCGCTGGCCGACCTGATGGCGCTGGTGAGCCTGCTGGTGTTGGTGGAGGTGGCGCGGCGGGCGTTCAGCGGGGTCCGGCGGCGGACGTGGATTGGATGGACGCTGGCGGCGGCGGCCGTGGCTGCCTGGGTGCTGTACGCGTGGGGACAGTGGCCGGACTGGAAGACGCTGACCGCGGACTCGACCGTGGCAGTGCTGCGCCTGATGCAACTGGCGGCGCAAAAGGGCGACCTGCTGGCAGGCGTGCTGGCGGTGGAGCTGGGTTTGCTGGTGGCGCTGTTTGGACGGCGCTACAAGGGCGGCTGGAGAAGCCATACGCAGCGGATCATGATCGGGCTCTCGACCGCGGCGCTTACGCAACTGGCGGTGCAGGGCGTCTTGCAGGCGATCATCACGACGGCGCAGGCGCACCCGCTTGGCCGGCCGGAGTACGAGCGGATCATCGGTCTGGTGAGTAAGCTACAGAACGCCACCCGGGTCGTGTATGTGGCCGTGCTGGTGTGGTGGATCGTTTGCCTGTGGATGGATGAGCCGGGAGCGGCGGCGGTTGCCGCGTCGCAGGCGGAGATTCCGGATGAGATGCTCGCCCAGGCCGCTGACGCTCCGGTGGAGGAGGAACAGTAAGGCCGGCTGCGTTGGATTCCGACCCTTTCGCCAGAAAAAAGTCGAAAGGATGGGGCACGGGAACCGGTTGACCGATCCCTGATTCCTGCTTCGAGATATGGCTTCGTGATATAAGGTTTTTGTCCGCTCTTACTCCAGGATTGAACGGGAGCGCGGATGATTTCATTTGAGGTGTGCCCGCCGATGCTCGACATTCATCTGCCGCATAAGTCAATCCGTGGATTTTCCGAGTTCCTGATTCATTTGTTCACGATCACCGTGGGCCTGTTGATCGCGGTGCAGATCGAGAGCTTCGTGGAGTGGCGCCATCACCTGCATCTGGCCGAAGAGGCGCGGGTGGCGCTGCGGGCGGAGATCGAAAGCAATCTGAAAGATCTGCGGGGAATTCAGCCGGGACTGAAGGCCTGGCGGGAGCAGGTTGACGCCGATCTTGCCGCGATGCAGCGCATCCAGGAGCATCCGAACGATCCGGCGGCCCAGCACACGAGCCTTGCGGTCCATTCCGGCGGCGTCACCCTGGACGATACGGCGTGGAGGACGGCGCAATCGACGGGCGCGCTGGCGTATATGCCTTACGAGGAAGCCGAACGTTACACCAATATTTATCAGGCTCAATCCAACCTGCAGGCGATGGAAGATAAGCCGATGGAAGACGTCGCCGCCATCCTCGGCATGATTGATAAATTCAATTTTCACTCAACATCGAGCAAAATCACCGCGGAGCAAGCCGGCGCGCTGGCGGAAAAATTCGAACAGATGAGGGTGCATCTGGCGACCGGGGATGTGCTTTTGCGCATCGATATTGAGCATAGCGCGGCGTTTCTGGAGAATCGACAGCCCAATAAAGATTTCAGCTTCAATCTGAAATGAGCCGAAAGGGCTGCGCAAGCCTCTTGATGATCTGATCCCTGACCACTGACTACTATATGTGGCAGCTTACCTGGCCGCGCTTTTCCAGGTAGCGCTGGTGGTATTCTTCGGCGCGCCAGAAGGTTTGCGCGGGCTCAACTTTGGTGACGATGCGCTTGGGCTGGAAGCGGCCCTCGGCGGTGAGTTGCTCGATCTTGGCGCGGGCCTGCGCCTCCTGCTCGGGGGAGTGGAAGAAGATGGCGGAGCGGTACTGCGTGCCCCAGTCCGGGCCCTGGCGGTTGAGGGTGGTGGGATCGTGGAGGGCGAAGAAGGCGTCGAGGAGCTGCTCGTAGCTGACGTGGGTGGGGTCGAAGTCAAGTTCGACGACCTCGGCGTGGCCGGTTTGGTCGGTGCAGACGTCCTGGTAGGTGGGGCGGTCAAGCGAGCCGCCCTCATAGCCGACGGCGGTGGCTGTGACGCCGGGAATGGCGGCGAATGCGGCTTCAACGCCCCAGAAGCAGCCGGCTCCGAAGGTGGCTTTTTCGATGTTCATGGATGATGAGATGCGCGGCCGGGGGGTTCGGTAACAATTTTGCGGCTTTAGCTGGTCAGGTTGTAGATCAGGCCGTAGGGGTCCTTGATGTAGCAACGCGGGAAGTCCGGCTCGTCCTTGACGACGATGCAGCCGTTCCTCAGGAGGCGGAGCCTGGCGGCTTCGACACTGTCGACCGTGACTTCCAGGACCGGTCCCAGGGCCGGGCCCCGCTCAATGAACAGGTTGATGTTCGCGCCGTGAAGGCTGATCCTCTCGGGGTCTTCGCCGGTGATCTCGAAGTCGAGATGGTCAACATAGAAGGCAGCCGCC
The DNA here is from genome assembly GCA_052326045.1 of Occallatibacter sp. Classification (GTDB taxonomy): domain Bacteria; phylum Acidobacteriota; class Terriglobia; order Terriglobales; family Acidobacteriaceae; genus Telmatobacter. The sequence continues at coordinate 17,502 of JBKQRH010000170.1, forward strand.
TTCTTCGGGTCCGGCGCCTGAATGAGAATGTCCGCGCCAAAGGTGTTTGCCATGGGTGCTCCCTCTGCGTGTCTGGTTGAAGTTTAACCGACGATCGCTGTCAGATGCAGAAGCTTTTCTCCCAACTGGGGATTGCCCTCTATTTCGATCTGCGCTCGCGCTGAGCCGCGATCGATGCCCTTGGTAAAAAGACGCCATGCCAAGGCTTGAGGTATGGTGACACGCGACGCGAAGCCGCCGGGCTTCTCTTTGACGAGAACCCACGCGCCAAGAGCTTTGGACAAGAACCACTGGCCACCGCAATCGCCCGAAATCTCCACCAGAATGGTTGTGCCAGAGGGGGCATCGACATCGCGACAGGCATGGGGAAGTCCGCGCAGAAAGCAATCAAGGACCGGGTAATAAAGCTCCGGAGTCATGAGGCCGGGGCGATCCGTGGCGAGCCGAATCTGCTGCTGGTGATGCCAGCGTTCAGTCAACTCGCGAGCCGTGTCGAACCAGTTCAGCGAGGCTTGCTCTCCGGCCCAACTGACGGCGAAAACGGCGGGGGCGAAGGGATCGAGAGACTCATGGAAATCCGCGCTCTGCTCGCAGGCGAGCCTCATCATCTCGATCAAGACCGGCGGACTCAGGCGGCGATAGACGGTAACGCCTTCGCTGTTGAGGCGATTCACACATGCGATCAGGTCTTCCGGCGAGCGGATGTCCGCGGCTTCTACGAGGCACGAGTCGCGAACGGCGGAGAGCTTGCGAAGCGCCGTATCGAGAAGGTGCGCCGCCACGTCGCGAACTTTCCACGACGGCGCGATGGTCTGAAGTTCCCACTCGCGGGGGGTGAGGGAGCGCAGGAGTTCGATCAACTCTGCGTCGACTTTGCGCAGCAGTGGGGCGCAGAGGATGGGGGCCAGGCTGGTCTCAAGGCTCGAATCCGAGCTGTTGGATTGACTCGTCATTTCAGCTTCTCAGCATAGCAAGCCAAAGCGATGGTTTGAATGGTCCTTAACGGCGCTTCTTGCCGCCGGGGGCGCCGCCGGGGCGTTTGTCGCCTGGGCGAGAGCCAGATTTCTTGCCGCCGCCAGGACGCGGACCACTCTTAGACTGCGACCGCGATTTGCCGCCCGGGGCGGGCTTGCTGTGGCCGCCGAAGCTGGGCTTGGGCTTCCAACCGGTTCTTGCCGGGGGGCGCGGGCCGCCGGCGCGGGGCTTGCCGCTGCTGGTGGTGAAAGGGCGCGATGGGCCGCCTTCACTGTGGAACGGACGGCTGGAATTGGAACGGCCCTGGTTGGAGCGGCCTGGACCCGGCTTGGCGGAGTAGGGACGGTTTGACGAGGGACGGTCGTAGCGCGGACGCGGAGCACTGGGGCGGTCGAATTCCTGAATGGGTTCGATGTGGGGACGGGACGGCTTCCTTGAGCTGCTGTCCCCGGCGGGGGCATGGAATTCGCGACGGGATGAGGCGGAGCGGTCCTTGCCGGACGGGCGGGCGCTGCTGGACCACGTTGGTTTACCTGGGGCTGGCTTGATAAAGGGAGGCTTGGGTCCGTAAGTTCTGCCCGCCGCAGGCTTGTCTGGGTAGGGACGGCCGGAGGGTCTGCCGCCCCAGGTTTTGCCGGATGCTGGCTTGGCTCCAAAGGTTCGACCGGCTACGGGCCTAACGCCATAGGGGCGGTCTGCGGGTGGCCTGCCGGGGCTTGTGTGGGCTTGGCTGGTGCGATCCGAGGCGGCTGATCCCGCGGCAAAGCGTGCGGGCGGACGACCAGGACGGTCGTCCTGCTTCCAGGCTGGACGTTGGGCTGGACGGCCGGGGCCGAAGTTCTTGCCGGATGGGCGGGATGAGCGGAATTCTCCACCTGCGGGGCGGTTTGGCTTGGACGAGTCGAAAGACTTCTTCGGGCGGTAATCCTTGGAATGAGCTTTGGGGCCGCTTTCGAAGGGCTTGGCCGGGCGCGGGCGGGCAGTTGGGCGGGGAGGGAGCGTGGGCAACTGGGCGGCGGCGAGGTTGCGGCGGCGGATTTCCTTGGATTGGGGAGCGCGGAGCGTGCCGTCAGCGGCTTTGCGCAGCAGCTC
>JBKQRH010000171.1:0-4083 GCA_052326045.1 Occallatibacter sp.
AACGACTTTCTGGGCATTCAGACCATCCGCCTATGGCCGGGCGACGCTCCCCAGGCCAAGGGCACAGCCTGCGAGGACACCCCCACTCTGACCATCTTCGAGCCGCACCGCGGCCACGGCAACGGCTCCGCCGTGGTGGTGTTGCCGGGCGGGGCTTACGCCCACCTGGCCGCCAACCTGGAAGGCCGCCAGGTTGCAGACTGGTTTACCGCGCGCGGCTTCCGCGCCTTCGTACTCAGCTACCGGCTCAGTTCCAGCGGCTATCTGCTTCCCGTTCCGCTGCTGGACGCGCGGCGGGCCGTCGAACTGGTGCGGGCGCGGGCCAGGGATTACCAGATTGACCCCAATCGCATTGTGATGATCGGCTTCTCGGCCGGAGGACACCTGGCGGCGCTCGCCGCCACGCAGTTTGTTCCCGGCAACCCCGGCGCGGAGGACCCCATCGAACGCGCATCCAGCCGTCCGGACTACCTGGTTCTCGGCTACCCCTGGATCGGAGCCATTTCATCCGACACTTCGCACCTGAGCTACTGCAAGCTCTTCAACGTGATGGACCGCTGCGAGGAACTTCGAACCGCGTACTCTCCGGACTTGTTTGTGACCAAGGAGACCCCGCCCACCTTCCTCTATCACACCTTTGCCGACCAGACGGTACCGGTGGAGCAGAGCATGCGGTTCTATCAGGCGCTGGTCAAAGCTGGCGTACCAGCCGAGGCGCACATCTTCGCCAACGGGCCTCACGGCACCGGCCTGGGCAAGGCCGACCCGGCTCTCGACCAGTGGCCCAATCTGCTGGAGATCTGGCTTCGCGCCCAGGGTCTGCTGAGCGCGGATAAATCCGCTGCCGGGGCCAAGCCGTAGAAACCTCGCCGTAGCATCAGGCTGCTGACGGACAGAAATTTGTCTGAATGCAGGGAATGAAAAACCGCCCAAAAACTAAGAGGCGGGCGGCCGGTTTCGGGAGTGGAAGAACTTCCCGAAGCCGGTTGCCCGCTGGACCCTGAAACGGGTCTGGGTGATATTGTTAGCTTAGGCCTATTTCCGGTGAAAGCAAGTTCTTTTTTGAACAAAATTCCCATTTCGTGATCGTAGTCACAGGAGCCCGCCGATCAGGCGCCAGCTTCGTTGACTTGGGGGTCCGCCCCTGATACAAAAAGGTGTTCTACCCGCAAAAAACTGGGTTTGACCGCCGGAGCGAACCGGTACCGCCATGCAAGAAATCATCCAACAAGTCGAGATGCTTCTGATCGGAGCCGTGCCCACGATGCTGCTGTTCATCGTGCTGGTGATGGCTTACCAGTTCCTGGTGCAGGGGCCGTTGAGCGCCACGCTGAAACAGCGCCGCGCCCGGACCGAGGGCGCCATCGAAGACGCGCACCAGGCCATTGCCCAGGCCGAAGCCAGGGCGGCCGAATATGCCGACAAGCTGCGCCAGGCGCGCGCCGAGGTCTACAAGGTTCGGGAGCAGCGCATCCGGCAGCGGAACGCCGAGCGGGAAGCCGCTCTGGAAGCTGCCCGCAAGGCGTCCGGGCTCAAGGTGAACCAAGCCAAAGCCGGGTTGGAGGCAGAGGCCGCCCAGGCCAGGCTGACTATTCGGGCCTCCGCTGGGGAGTTGGCTCGTCAGGTGGTTCGCGCGGTGCTGCCGCTGGCCGCCAGGGGTTCCCGTTGAGCGATTCGACTTTGCAAGCGCGCGTTTCCAAGCGGGTGTTGTGGTTTGCGTTCCTGGCGGCGCTGGCTGCCGGGGTGGCGGCTGCGCCGTTGCACATCGCGGCCCAGGAATCCGCTCCCGCGGCCAACTCCGAGCCCGCCGGTCAAGCCTCCGCCGCTCAGGCTCAGGACACGGCCAGGCCCGAAGCCGGGCAATCCCAGGAAGAGCAAAACAACGCCTTCCGGCTCGAAGGCCCGGTGGTCAAATGGACGGCAAAGACCTTCCACTTGAGCACGGAGACCACAGCCAGCATCTTCGAGTTCATCAACTTCGCCATCATCGCGCTGGCCATCGGCATTCCTCTCGTCCGCTGGCTGCCCAAATTCCTGCGCCGGCGTGGCGAGAAGGTGCGCACCGATATCGAGTCGGCCCGCAAGATGACCGAGGACGCCAACTCCCGGCTGAGCGCGGTGGAGGCCAAACTCTCCAGCATCGGCGAGGAGATTGAAAAGTTTCGCGCCGAAGTGGAGAAAGAGATGGGGCAAGACGAAGCGCGCATTCAATCCGCTCTGGAAGAGGAAAGCGCGCGCATTGTGGCCGCCGCCGAGCAGGAGATTGGCGTGGCTGCGGCTCAGGCGCGGCGCACGCTGCGCCATTTCGCCGCTGATCTGGCCATCGGCCAAGCCGCCAAGCAACTGGTTCTGACGCCGGAGACCGACCGCGCCCTGATTGCCGAGTTTGTGGGCCAGGTGACCGGGAGCGGCGTGACGAAAACCAGCGCGGCCAAGGGAGGGCAGAACTAGATGGCCGCCTTTGTTGCCCGCTACGCCCGCGCATTTCTCGAAGTGGTTACGGCCGCCAAACTGGACACGGCCGCGATCGACCGGCAAATGGGCGATTTTCTCGCCGCGTGGGACTCGAGCGCCGAGTTGCGCGAGTTCTTTGTGAATCCGGCCATTCCCGCCGCGCAGAAGGTGGGGTTTCTGGACAAGTTGAACTTGAGGCTTGGGCTCCAGAAGGAACTGCGCAACCTGCTGGCTGTGCTCATCTCGAACGACCGCATCGGCCAGGTGAGAGAAGTGGCCCAGGCCTATCGCCGGCTGTTGCAGGAGCAGTTGGGCATCCGCCAGGCGGAGATTGTGACGGCGCGCGAACTCAACGAACAGGAGCGCGGCGCGCTGGTAGGTGAGATCGGCAAACTGGCCGGCTCCCGCATCGAGGCCAGCTTCAAGCTGGACGCATCCATCCTCGGCGGCACGGTGGTGCGCATCGGCTCCACGGTCTACGACGGTTCGGTGCGCGGACGGCTGGAGAGGTTGAAGGAAGCTCTTGTCGCTGGATAGGCGACAAGAGCTAGGGACTAGGGACTAAGGGAAGAGGGCATAGGGGAAAAGGGACCGCTAATCGGCAGACTAGTCCCTAGTCCCTCAAAGGACAGAAATGGCTCAGATCAAGGCAGACGAGATTACGCAACTACTTCGCGAGCAGATCGCGAACTACGACGCGAAGGTCCAGGTGGACGAAGTCGGAACCATCACCTCACTGGGCGACGGCATTGCCCGCCTTCATGGCCTGGACAAGGTGATGGCCGGCGAACTGCTCAGCTTTCCGCACGGCGTGGCCGGGCTGGCCCTGAGCCTGGAAGAGGATTCGGTGGGCGCGGTGATTCTGGGCGACTACACCGAGCTGAGCGAAGGCGACGAGGTGAAGCGCACCGGCACCATCTTGAGCGTGCCGGTGGGCGAGGGCATGATCGGCCGCGTGGTAGACGCGCTGGGGGCGCCCATCGACGACAAGGGCCCCATCGCCTCCACGGCCAGGCTGCCCATCGAGCGGCTGGCGCCGGGCATCGTCGACCGCCAGCCGGTGCGCGAGCCCATGGCCACCGGCCTCAAGGCCATCGACTCCATGATTCCCATCGGCCGCGGCCAGCGCGAGTTGATCATCGGCGACCGTCAGACGGGCAAGACCGCCGTGCTGCTGGACACCATCATCAACAACGCCAAGAACGATCTGATCTGCATCTATTGCGCCGTCGGCCAGAAGCGCTCTTCCATCGCTCAGGTGGTCCAGACGCTGACCGAAGCCGGCGCGATGGGACACACGGTCGTCGTGGCCGCCTCGGCCTCCGAACCGGCCCCGATGCTTTACATCGCTCCCTATGCGGCCTGCGCCATCGGCGAGTACTTCCGCGACAACGGCCGCCACGCGCTGGTGATGTACGACGATCTCTCCAAGCACGCCATGGCCTACCGTGAGATTTCGCTGCTGCTGCGCCGCCCGCCGGGCCGCGAAGCCTATCCCGGCGACGTCTTCTATCTCCACTCGCGGCTGCTGGAGCGCGCCTCCAAGCTCAGCGACAAGAAGGGCGGCGGTAGCTTGACCGCGCTGCCGGTCATCGAGACCCAGGCCGGCGACGTATCGGCCTACATCCC
>JBKQRH010000172.1:0-6130 GCA_052326045.1 Occallatibacter sp.
CCGAACCGGAGGTTCCCGTGGGGTTGCTGGAGAGGATTCTGGCCCAGACGGGTCCGGGGCAGGTTGAAGGCTTCGGCCTGGTCTCCGGCGGCAGCAACGTGTTGCAGATGCCCCCGGCCTCAACCCCGGCATGGCAGCGTCCCGGCCTCGTCGCCCAGGCCCGCCGTTTTGCCGAGCCCCGGCTCCTGATGACTGCGGCTATGGCTTTCTTCTCCATCACTCTCACACTTAACCTGACCGGCGTCCGTTTGAGCAGCCTGCGCCTCAGCGATCTGCGCCCCACCGCGTTGCGCTCGATCATGGAGCGGCGGTTGACCATGGCCTCGACCCCCATCATCCGCTATTACGACCACCTGCGCTTCGTTCACGAGGTTGAGTCCAGAATGCGCGAACTGCGCCGGGCGACACAGGGTGAGGGAGAGGGCACAGACAACGACAACCGGCAGAAGCAGAAAGACGCCCAACCGGCCGCTCCGGGCGAGTCAAAACAGGCTCCGGGACAGGCTCCCGGCCGCAAGGGCGGGGGTTTCCAGATAGACCCTCCCCAGCAATCGGGCAACCCTGTAATCGAGCCGGCTCTCAACGATTTCAATGACTTGTTAGAGGCTTCACTGACGTTTCAGGACCGATCCTCCACCCCAGCGACAAAGACCTATCGCTGGGGGCCCCGGCCCGCGCAATCCGGCGGCTCCGCAACGGCAGTACAGGAAAGGAGCACAAAATGGACTGCGTAAATCACAGTGGTGTTAGCGCAACCGCCTATTGCCAGAACTGCGGCAAGGCGCTCTGCTCCGACTGCGTGCGCAACGCGGCTGGGGGGCAGATTCTCTGCGAGCCCTGCTGGACAGCATGGCAGACCTTCCAACAGCCCTTTGTGGCGGGTCATCCGAGCGGACCCAACCCCTCGGCGGCCGCGGTGCTGGGTCTGATTCCCGGCGTGGGCGCCATGTACAACGGCCAGTTTTTCAAAGGTTTCATCCATGTGGTCGTCTTCGCGGTGCTCATCAGCATCACCGACCACTACCCGATCTTTGGCCTGTTCATTGCGGCCTGGATCCTCTACCAGTCGTTTGATGCCTTCCACACCGCCAAAGCGCTGCGCGAAGGCCAGCCGGTGCCCGATCCCTTCGGATTGAACGAGGTGGGCAACTGGCTGAACCTGGGGGTGCGAGCAAGGATTTCGGGCCAACCCGGCACCGGACCGGCTCCGGTAAATCCTGGCCCGGCAGGGCAGGGGCCGGCTGGACCGGCTACGGGGAGCTACCAGCCTCCGTATGCGGGACCGTACCAGCCGCCTTATCAATCGCCATACCAGGCGCCGTTCACGCCGCCGGCAGCCGGCTTTGTCGATCCGGCCGCGCCGCCGCCGCCGATTCCCTGGCAGCGCAAGGAGCCGGTCGGCGCCATTGTACTGATTGGCCTGGGCCTGTTGTTTCTGCTGGGGCAGATGAGGTTTGTTTTTCCACTGCTGCTGATTGCACTGGGCGTCTGGCTGATCGTTCGTCGTCTTGGAGATTCGCAAGGAGGTTTCAAATGAACCGTTATATTCTGATTCGCCGTCTTCGGCTTCCTGCCGTTCTGCTGCTGATGGGAGTGATTGCTCTGCTCCATCAGACTGGCGTGGTTGACCACTTTTGGCACTGGTTTTTGCCACTACTGCTGATTCTGCTCGGTGTAATTATGCTGGCCGAGCGCGCAGCGCTGGCCACCGAAAGCAGCTATTCACCTGCACCGTATCCCGGCGCTCCTGATCTCAGGATGGCAACGGGCGTTCCAGCATACCCCGGTCAGCCGGCGGCCAACATTCCAACTCACTTGCAGGACTCCAGAAAGGAATCCGAGGGAGGGCAATTATGAGCAGCGTACCTCCAACCACACCTCCGGGCGGCGCGCCGCCCCCGTTTCCGCCTTACGATCCCAAGACCCAATGGCGCGCCTACCGGGAGCAGCAAAAAGCCGCCTGGCGCGCGCAGCGCGAAGCCTGGAAAGCTCAGCACCACGCCTGGAAGGCCGGCTACATGGGTGTCTACGGTCCGCGCGTTCCCTCCGTGGTCGGCCCCATCATCCTCATTGGCATCGGCATCGTCGCCCTGCTTCTGCTTACCGGCCACATCGCCGCCGGCGAATTCTGGGCCTGGTATGGCCACTGGTGGCCGCTGTTACTCATCGGCGCCGGACTGGCCCTGCTCGGCGAGTGGGCGCTCGACCTGCGCCGCGAGATCCCTGTCCACCGCGGCGGCAGCCTTGTGGGCATTCTCATCCTGCTCGCCATCATCGGCTTTGGCGCCGCTGGATGGAACAACTGGTGGGGTCCCTTCCGCGCCCAGTTTGGCGACCAGGGAGACGACTTCTTTAACTCCTTCGGCCTGCCCGAGCGCGACAACGACCAGCAAGTCTTGAACACGCAGGTCCCCGCGAACGCCAGCATCGACATCGAGAATCCCCGCGGCGACGTAAGCATTACCGCCGGCGAAGGGTCTACCGTCGAAGTGCAGGCCCACGAAGTGGCCTTTGCCACCTCGGACGCGGATGCAAAGAGAATCTTCGACTCTGAAAAGCCAAGCGTGAAGGTCAGTGGCAGCGCTGTGCTCATCAAGTCGGAAAGCAACTCGAGCGGGCGCCTGAACCTCGCCGTGACCGTTCCCAAATCCGCAAAGGTAACGGTCAGCGCCGGCAGGGGCGACGTGACCGCCGCCGGCCTGGGCGCCGGGATTGGCGTCACCGCCTCGCACGGAGACGTGCATCTGAGCGCGATTGCGGGCTCGGTCCAGGCGCACTTCTCCAACAGCAAGCGCGACTTCTCCGCCCACCAGGTGGACGGCGACCTGACCGCCGACGGCGACATGAACGACTTCACCCTTTCCGAGATCAAGGGCAAGGTCACGCAGAGCGGCGAGATCCTCGGCGATGTACATCTGGAGAGTGTCTCCGGACCCGTGCACCTGCACACCTCGGTAACCGACCTGCAAGTGGCCACATTGCCCGGCGACCTGACCCTCAACTCCGATGACCTGCGCGTCACCGAGGCCAAGGGGCAAGTCCGGGTCACAACTCACTCCAAAGACGTCGACCTGAGCCAGATCTCCGGGGACAGCTACGTGGAAGACCGCGACGGCCGCATCTCCGTCGAGCCGGCCGGAAACTACAGCGTGGAAGCGAAGAACAGCAAGGGCGACGTTGAGGTGACGCTGCTGCCCAGCGCCTCGGCCACTGTGGACGGACGCACGCGCAATGGCGATATCATTACGGAGTTTGAGCTTCCCATCAGCGGCGACGAGAATAAGACGATCAACGGGAAGATCGGCTCCGGCGGATCGAGAATCGTCCTCAGCGCGGAGAACGGCGATGTGCGCATCAAGAAAGGCTCGGCCTTCCCTGCCGCGCCGCCGGCGCCAACCGTTCCGGCCGCGCCCAAGGCTCCCGCAGCGCCCAACGCTCCCCACCTGAAAGCGCCCAAGGCTCCGCCTGCGCAACCGGTCACGCAGTAAGACCGCCAGCCAACTGAAAGAATACGAATAGGCGCAGGAGAGATCATCTCCCGCGCCTATTCCGTTCTGAGCGCCCGCATGGGGTCCAGCCGTGAAGCGCGCCACGCTGGCACGATGCAAGCCAACGCTGCCACCAGCAGCAGCGTCGCACTCACCGCGGCAAACACGGCAGGGTCAAGTGGATGCGTCCCATACAGCATCGACCGGATCAGCCGCACTGCACCCACGCTGGCTACCAGGCCAAACCCGAGCCCCAACAGCGCCGGCCGCAGCCCGTCCAGCAACACCTTCCGCAACACCTGTTCCCGCCGCGCTCCGAGCGCAATACGAATGCCGATCTCGCTCGTCCGCTGGGCGACGATGTACGACAACACGCCGAACAGCCCCACCGCCGCAAGTAGCAGTGACAACCCGGCAAACACCACCAATAGCGTCGCATCGAAGCTCGCGTCCAGCGTGTTCCTGCCCACAACCTGGTCCATGGTCAGAATGTTCGACACCGGCAAATCGCGGTCCATCTGTGCAACGATGCGCTGAATGGGCAGAGCGAACTGAGTTACATCCCGGCCAGAGCGAACCACCAGCGCCGCGTCATTCATGTCATCGGTTGCATCCAGCGCAAAATACATCATCGGCGCGACAGCCTCACCGGCCTCGAAGCGCGTGTCGCCAACTACTCCCACGATTTCAAACGGGCGCTGGCCAAGCGTGAGGATGCGTTTGCCAATGGGGTCTTCGCCGGGAAAGTTCTGTCGCGCGAACTCTTCGCTGATGATGACCTCAGTTGCGTGCCCTGGGCGTTGATTGTCGTCGAAGGTATGGCCGTGTAGAATGGGGATGCCAATCGCGGCAAAATAGCCAGGGTCGGCCCAGCGATGCATCGCGTACAGCAGCTTGCCCTGCGGCGGAGCGGGATGTTCAGGAATGGCAAAGCCGCTGTCTCCGCCGTATCCGTCTCCGGGAACCACCGGATTGATCAGTCCCGCAGCCTGAATGCCAGAAAGATTCCGCACTCTCGCCAACAGCGTGTCGAAGAAATTGGCCCGCTGCGCCGGTTGGCTATAGCGTGCTTCCGGCAGGGCGAAGTTCATTTTGAGCACATCCTGAGTAAGACAGCCAAGATCGGCCGAGCGCAGCTTGTCATAGCTCTTCAGCAATAGCCCCGCGCCGATCAACAGCACTACCGTCAATCCGACTTCGAGCGAGAGCAGTATCCCGCGAAGCCGGACGCGGGCATGTCCGGCGCTGTGCGCCCGCGACGATTCCCGCAGCGAAGAAAGAACCTCATTGCTTTTTGAGGAAAGCGACGAGATCAACCCGGCAAATGCCGCACACAGCGCCACCAATCCCGCCGCGAATGCGGCCACCACGCCATCCACATGAATCGCTTCCACGCGAGCCATGTCTTGCCGGGCGCTCACGAACCATTGCAGGACACCACAGGCCAGAAGGAAACCAACCGCTCCACCGGCGGCCGAGAGCAGGAGGCTTTCCATGAGATGCTGGCGCAGCAGGCGCAAGCGGCTGCCACCCAGCGCAGTGCGAACGGCCTGCTCCTTGCGGCGGGCCGCCGCCCGCGCCACGAGAAGATTGGCGACGTTGAGACATGCGATCAGGAGCACGCAGCCCGTGGCGGCGAGCAGGACATAAAGGGGTGTTTTCACTTCGCCGACCAGCGAGTCCAGCAGCGGGCGTATGTTGGCGCCCTTGCTGACGAAGGGATCGTCGAGATGCTGATTGTGAATACGGAGCGTAATCAGCGTAAGTTCCGAAACCGCCTGCGTCTCGGTAACCCCCGGCTTGAGGCGGCCTATAACGCGGAAATCATGGGAGTCGATCATCTTCATGTAATCCACCGGTTCCTTGAAATAGACTGGCGTCCAAAGCTGGATCGCCGCTTCGGGATAGGCGAACGAAGCCGGCATCACGCCGATCACCGTATAAGGTTTGTCATTGAGCAGGATGGTTTGATTGACAATCGACGGATTGCCGCCAAAGCGGCGCTTCCACAGTCCCCAGCTCAACAGCACGGTCGGATTGGCCGAGGGCCGATCGTCAGCTTCTGTGAAGTTGCGCCCCAGTGCGGGCCGCACGCCAAGTGTGGGCAGCAAGTTCCAGGAGAAGGTTGCCGCACGCACGCCTTCCGGCAACTTTTCCCCCGATCCCGACAGGTTATATCCGCCACGGCCGCAGATCGCCAGATCGGTGAAGCCGTGGTTCAGCTTCTTCCATTCGGAAAAGACACCTCCCGCACTGTCGTTGTAGGGATAACTGCCGTCGGCGCTTTGCTCGTAGAGCCGGACCAGACGACCGGGATCGTTGAATGGCAACGGCTTGAGCAAAACAGAGCGGACAATCGTAAACAGCGCCACATTTGCGCCGATGCCCAGGGCCATCACCAGAATTGCGATGACCGCAAAGCCCGGTGTACGGCGCAAGGTACGCACACCATAGCGCACATCGCGCATGAGCAGTTCAAGCCACGTCCAGTTCCAGGTAGCTCGTGCCTGCTCGCGAAGCAGCGCCGGATTGCCGAAGGCCCGAAGCGCCGCGAAGCGCGCCTCTTCCGCGTTCATCCCGGCGGCGATGTTCTCGGCGATCTGTTGCTCCAGGTGAAAGCGCAGTTCTTCATCCAGCCGCGC
>JBKQRH010000173.1:0-12453 GCA_052326045.1 Occallatibacter sp.
TCATTGCCCCTCTCGGCTTCAACTGGAAGATCGGCATCGGCCTGCTCTCCAGCGTCCTGGCCCGCGAGGTCATGGTCAGCACCATGGGAACCCTCTACGGCGCCGACCCCGCCACCCAGTCCATGCACCTGCAAACCGCTCTCCATCACGACATGACCCTGGGCGGCGCGCTGGCCCTCATGATCTTCTTCGCCTTCGCCATGCAGTGCACCTCCACCATGGCCGTCGTCCGCCGCGAGACCAACAGTTGGAAGTGGCCCGCCCTCCAGTTCCTCTACATGCTGGCGCTGGCCTACGGCGCAGCCTTCGTCGTCAACCGCGCCGTCATGGCCATCTTCGGCTAGTTTTTCGGGCGCCTCTTCCAACCCCACAAATGCTTCCGTGCCCCATCCTTTTCGCGCATGTTGCGAAAAGGGTGGGAAACCTCAGAGCCCTCCAGCGCTGCGAGGGCACCGTGTTATTAGTCACCCACGACCACGACTTAATCGACGAAGTCGCCACCCGCTCTGGTCTTCCACGACCACGCCATCGAAGACTTCCAAGGGCCCTACGCCGAATGGAAAGGCAAGCACAGCTAATCCATAAATTTTGTCATCCTGAGCTTCCCAAATACTCTGTCATCCTGAGCGGAGTTGGGCGCGTTCTTTGCGCCCAACGGAGTCGAAGGACCTGCGGTTGCTTTTCGTAGCTTTGTGTCAGGGCACGACTTCAGTCGTGCCGCAAACGCAATATAATGAACGTGGGCTTTAGCCCCTGAGGGAAAGTTCGCTAGAAGTCGAACTTGATCAGAGGCGTCCACCGGCTTCGCCGACCCGCGCAGGCATGAAACCGGCGCCTGCCTGGACCGCCGCTAACTTGCGAACTTGCCATGCCCGCGCAGCGGGCGCTAACTTGCTGATTTTTTCCAAAATCCAAGCTACCTTGCCGGGTCGATCCTCCCGCTTCCAACCCCATCCAAATCTTGTTTCTTATCAGGTTCCTTGGACTTGAGTGAGCGGATGGCCAGGGCACCCAGGCCGATAGCAAAGTTCAGGCTGACCCAGATCCAGAACCGGGTCCGAGACGCATCTGTCGCCATCGCGATCGTGGGGAACAGAGAGCCGAATGTATCCGCTACTCCATGGGCATAGATGCCGGAGAAGACGCGTTTTCCCGATGCCTGGCGGACCCAGGAGAAGATACACGACCACCCCGTCATCAACAACACGAATCCCGCAAAGGGCATGGAAGCCTGACTGGTGTCCGGTATAAAGAACAATGGCAGATGCCAGACGGCCCAAACCACACCGAGGACGAGATTGCCGAGCCACGGCCCAAGGCGTTCTTCGATCGGATCGAGGATATAGCCACGCCAACCCAACTCCTCTTGGCCGCCTCCGAGAATGAGCATGGCCAGGAAAGAGAGCGGCAAAAACCAAAGAGAGGGCAGATTGATGCCGGGGCGAGGCCCGGCCCAGCGCTCGGGGAGCAGGAACGTGGCGTAGGAGCATCCCCCCAATACGATGATGGGCAAGATCCAGGCCTTCCAGCCCATGCGAAGATCCAGGATGCCTCGCAGATGGCGGAGCATCGCTCCTTTGCCGTTGAGGGTTCTGAGGGAGTACAAGGCTCCCAATGCTGGTCCGAATGCGGCCAGCAGTGTAGCGGGCAGCCACAGTTTAGTTACAAACTCTTTTCCCATAGGTAGGATATTGAAGCTTGCCAAAACCAAGGGAAGCCAGATCATCCATGACCAAAGAAACGTGATAACAAAAAAACGATAAGGAAACCTGCTTTCTCTTTCCATTCCTTATTCTCCTTTCCCATCGGAGTACGAGATACGTTGCCCAACGGTTCCGAGGAATCTCGAATGGGCGTTTGGGGTCCGACAGAGATCAGCCGCACCCGCACATCACTTGGAGATGTAGTTGGGTCGGCGGGTGCCTCAGGTCTGGATTCTCAGACCTGGGAATCCTCGAACCCCAACCCGCCGGGTCCCTTATCCTTGACGCAGCTTTCGAGGAGGACATCGCGGCAAAGGCAGGAGTTCGGGAGCGGCAGGCCGGGTTTCAACCCCGGCAATTCGCCGGCCTTCCGGGAAGGGGGCTTTCCTGAGGTATGCTTTTCGTTCGCATCCATACTCGCCAACAGCCCAAGGCACTCGTCGAGCCCATCGGAGAGGGCCGCGCTGTTGTAGATTCGGCTTCTGAGATGATCTGCCGGTAAAATGAGCAATTCTGAACATCCACGACGCCGGGAAATGTCTTAGGTTCGTCTATGGATTTCTCGCAGGCAGCCACTGAAATCGTTTCTGCATCCTCGTCAAGTCCCTGGCGAAGATTGAAACCGTAACCCTGCCTGACCTTTAAGAAATGGAGCAATGATGAAGATCGCCGGAATACTACTGATCATTTTCGGGGTTGCAGCGCTTATCTACGGGGGATTCACTTATACGAGCCAAAAGAAAGTTGTGGATATCGGTCCAATGCAAATCAACAGAACAGAAAAGCATACGCTCCCTGTTCCTCCTATTCTGGGCATGGTTGCGATAGCAGGCGGCGCCGCACTGATCTATTTTGGGGTCAAAAAGGGCCGTTGAGCACCTGTGACTTTTTCGGCGGGTGGCCCATGCCTGACAACCCATAAAGTTGGGTGGCCCGGGTCCCCTTGCGACTTAAAACACAAATCTGGGTACCCCAGGTCCCGCCTCTGGGACCTGGGATACACGGCTGTCGGCAGGCCCGGAGCGGCAGGCCGGGGATTTATCCCCGGCAATACGCCGCCCTTCCGGGAACGGGGTTTTCCACTGAGGGTTGCTTTTCGTTCGCTTCCGTACTCAATGCCAAGGTATGATGAAATGAATGCCAACCGGGGGTTCAAACCGCATGAATGAGCTCGTCTTTGAAGTTGCGCAAGAGGCCGACGGCGGCTTCACCGCCGAAGCGCTCGGCGAAAGCATCTTCACCCAGGCCGATAGCTGGGAAGAGCTGAAAGCCAACGTCAGGGAGGCCGTGAAGGCCTTCTATTTCGACTCGGCTGCGCCTGCTTCCGTCCGCCTTCATCTGATTCGCGATGAGGTGCTGGCCGTCGCATGAAACTCCCACGCGATCTGAGCGGAGACGATCTGGTTAAGCACCTCTGCAAGTGCTGGGAATACGCGAGAATCCATTAAGCCGGCAGACCAAGCATTCCGTTCGCTCCCCACGCCGAAGGCAGTTAGCCCCACCGCAGGTGGTTCCGGCGCATAATCCCCTCAGAATCGGAACCCTGAACGGGATTCTCTCCAGCATTGCCGCTCACAAGAACGTGCCCAAGGAGGCCATTCTCAAGGACATCTAGCAGGGATATTGCCAGCGCCCGGACCGCCAGGCCAGGGATTTATCCGCGGCCTACCGCCGTCCGCGCCCGAGCCACAAACTCCCGCACCTTGGACGGGTCTTTCTTACCCGGCGCTGCCTCCACGCCGGAGGCCACATCCACGCCCCATGGCCGCAGCGCAGCGATGGCTTCGGCCACGTTGGCCGGATTCAACCCGCCCGCGGCTATGCGTTTGCACGCTTTTGGGTTTCGGAAGACCGTGTTCCGCGCGGCAGTCCAGTCGAAGGCCGCGCCGGTGCCGCCCACCGCCGTGGCCGTGCGCGAGTCCACCAGCACCGCATCCACGTGCGGGTTCCGGGCGTGCTCGGCAATCTGTTTCTTGATCAGCTTCCCAGCCCCGGCGCCAAAATGCACCACGCGCAGAATCCGCAGCCCCGGCCCCAGCAGCTCGCGCAGCTTCGCAGGCAACTCCGGCCCGGCCTCCGAGTGCAGTTGCACGCCGGTCAGGCCGCACTCCCGCACGGTCGAGTAAATCTCCTCCAGCGGGGCATCGACAAAGACGCCTATCTTCTCCACCGTAGCCGGCAGATGCTGCGCAATGGCAGCCGCTTCTGACGCTGTAACCCGCCGCGGACTGGGCGCAAACACAAACCCCACCGCGTCGGCCCCGGCTTCCACGGCCAGACGCGCGTCCTCCAGCGAAGTGTTGCCGCAAATCTTGATCCACACACTCATCGCGCAGCCGCTCCCGCCAGCAACCCCGCCAGCGCCGCGCCGGGGTCCGTCTGCCGCATAAGGCTTTCGCCGATCAGAAACGCATCAAACCCTGCCGCCCGCAGCCGTGCAAGCTCCTCCGCGGTCGAAATCCCGCTCTCTGCCACATGCGCCACGCCGGCCGGAATCCGCTCCACCAGTTCCAGCGACGTTTCCAGGTGAACTTCAAAGCTCTTCAGGTCGCGGTTGTTCACGCCGATTGCGTCCGCCCCTGTCTCGCCCAGCGTGTCCAGAACCCGGTCAAGCTCCTCGCCCGTATGCACCTCGACCAGCACATCCAGCTCCAGCCCGCGGGCCACATGGGCAAAGCGCCTGACTTCGTCGTCTCTCAACGCCGCGGCAATCAGCAGGATCGCATCTCCCCGGTGGGCGCGGGCCTCCACGATCTGGTATTCGTCCACCGTAAAATCCTTGCGCAGGCAGGGCAGCGGGACCGCCGCCGAAGCCAGTTCCAGGTTGCGCAGGCTGCCCTGGAAATACGGTTCATCGGTCAGCACCGAAAGCGCCGCCGCGCCCCCCGCCTGGCAGCGCCCGGCCAGCCACGCTACGTCGAAATCCCCGCGAATCAACCCCTTGGAGGGCGAAGCCTTCTTGAGCTCGGCAATGACCGCAGGCCCCAGCGCCGCCCGCCGCCGCAACGCGCCCGCCCAGCCGCGCGGCTGGTGCGCCGCCGCCCGCCGCTCCAGCTCGGCCGCCGGCACTCGCGCTTTCGCCGCGGCCACCGTGGCCCGTGTCGTGGCCAGAATCGTCTCCAGGTGGGTAGACATACTCTGGGTCGAGTATACGAGGATATGGATATGAATGCCTCTCGCTCGCCACAAAGCGTATTCTCGGATTGACCCATGGTAAACATCTGACCCACCACCGGGAAATGGCGAGATTGTTTATCTCCGTTCCGATGGGTGCTCCATCAGTCGCGTCTTTGCGGAGGAGTGCGAAACCACCCCCACCGCCCAATCATGGGAGAATGAAGCTGTATACCATCATGGCAAACGACAGCCTTCCAGAATCCGCCCCCGGCCCCATCGACGAGCGCCAATCCGCCGAGCCCCCAATCGTCGAACCCCGCAACGACGAACCCACCGAATCCTTCGCCGATCTCCTCTCCGCATTCGAGAAGGCCCACTCCCACAAAGCCGCGACCGGCGCAACACAGTTGCAGGGCGCCGTCGTCTCCCTCTCCGCCGACCAGGTCTTCTTCGACATCGGCTACAAAACTGAAGGCGTTCTTCCCCGCACAGCCTTCCCCAACAACGCTGAATTCGTAAAACCCGGCGACACCTTCCCCGTCTCCGTAACCGGCCGCAACGAGGAGCACTACTACCAGCTCTCCCGCTTCAAAGTCGCGCAGCCCCGCGACTGGTCCGCCCTGGAAGCCGCCTTCGCTCAAAAGCTCGCCGTCGTCGGCACCGTCACTGAAGTCATCAAGGGCGGCCTCTCGGTCGACATCGGCGTCCGCGCCTTCATGCCCGCCAGCCGCAGCGGCGCCAAGGACGCAGCCGAACTGGAAAAGCTGGTCGGCACGGAGATCACCTGCCGCATCACCAAACTCGACGTCACCGACGAAAACGTGGTTGTCGATCGCCGCATTGTTCTTGAAGAGCAAGCCCGCGCTCTCACCCAGGCCAGCCATGACGCCCTTCAGGCCTCTATCAAGGAAGGCGACACGGTCACCGGCACGGTCCGCACCCTCATGCCCTACGGCGCCTTCATTGACCTCGGCGGCATCGACGGCCTGCTCCACGTCAGCGATATTTCCTACGCCCGCGTCAGCAAGCCTGAAGACGTTTTAACCGTAGGCCAGGAACTCCAGGTCAAAATCCTCAAAATCGACCCGGAAACCAAAAAACTCTCCCTTGGCCTCAAACAGCTTCAGCCCGAGCCCTGGGACAAAGCCCCCGACCACCTCGTCGCCGGCCAGCGCGTCACCGGCACGGTCACCCGTCTCGCCGACTTCGGCGCATTTGTCGAAATCGAACCCGGCATCGAAGGCCTCATCCACATCTCGGAAATGGCATGGGGCAAGAAACTCCGTCCCCCCAGCGACATTCTCAAGAAGGGTGACACAGTCGACGCCGTCATCCTCTCCGTCAAGCCTGAAGAGCGGCGCATCTCCCTCGGCCTCAAGCAGACCCTCACCGACCCCTGGTCCACTGCGCAGCAAAAATTCCCCATCGGCTCCCAGATCGAAGGCCCCGTCACCAGGCTCATGAACTTCGGCGCCTTCGTTCAGCTCGTTGACGGCATCGAAGGCCTGGTCCACGTCAGCGAAATCAGCGCCGGCAAGCGCATCAATCATCCCCAGGATGTTCTCCGCGCCGGCCAGGTGGTCAAAGCGCAAGTCCTCGCCATCGACGTTGAAAAACGCCAGATCAAACTCTCCATGAAGCAGCTCGTCCCCACCAGCATCGACGAGTACATCGCCGAGCACAAACCCGGCGACACAGTCTCCGGCCGCGTCGTCGAGCAATCGCCAACCCTCACCCATGTCGAGTTAGGCGAAGGCATCCGCGCCATCTGCCGCACCGCTTTCGCCGCCGACGCCGGAGAAGCGGCTCAAGCCGCCTCATCGGCATCAGCCGCAACAGAAACCAAGCCCGGCAGCAAACCCGACTTATCCAGCCTCTCGTCCATGCTCAAAGCCCGCTGGCAAGGCAATGCCCCGGCAGCCGAATCCAAACCCGAACCCCTGGCTCAAGGCCAGATCCGCACCTTCAAAATCGTCACCCTGGACCCCGAAACCAAAAAGATCGAAGTGGAGTTAGCCTAGCTCGCTCCTCCGCCTGCGCAGCGGCGGACAATGGAAGGCCGATTGAACCCTGTTCATTGTTGTGCGCGTATAATTTCACATATCCGAAGAGCGATCCGAGGAAATCTGAATGTTAAGCCACTCTGTCACTGTAGCCGCGATTCTATTGTCGAGCACATTCGCGTCGTCCGTAGCCCACGGCCAGCAGGCCGCCCCCCCTGCCGAGCCGCAGTCGACCGGTGTGGTCAACTACCTTGACCCCGTCAACAACACACTGAAGCCTCTTCCAAGGCAACCGACGCAGGCCGTCGTTCATAGCGGGATCGTTCATGCGTCAAGCAGCGTTCAGATTCCAGGCCCCCATTCGGTCTTTCGGCTCAAGCCCGCCGAAACGATGGAGTTCGTGGTCACCCCTGCTTCTGGTGCAGGCCCGGACAGGTACAAGCTTTACGCATTCACAGCAAAGAAGAAGGTTCGCGCGGTTAAGGTCGCCGATGTCGCGGTTTGGAGAAGCAATCAAACGATTCCGAGGGTGGATATACACCGGGATACATCCAGGTACGGAGATTCCTCTTACAAATTCACTTATAAGGGGTTGGGGCCGGGCGAATATGCCTTCCTGGTGCATCACCAAGCGTTCTCCTTCGGCATTGATCCCCAATGACTCCCGCCTTACGCCTTGTGCCACATTCTGCTCTTGAAATTTGGGCGCAAGGGCCGGTCACGAAAGCGGTCATCCTAAGCCTCGCGCGGCAATAACCCTCATATCACCCGATACAGCCCCCACCTCGCCAAACTCCCTCACTCGCTCCAGCCCTTGGCCCGCTCCACAGCCCGCCGCCAGCGTCCCCGCCGCTCCGCCCGCTCACTCGCATCCATTCCCGGCTCGAACCGCGCATCATTCTGCCGCTTGGCTCGCAACTCCTCCGGCCCCGCCCAGAATCCCGTCGCCAATCCCGCCAGGTACGCTGCGCCCAGAGCGGTCGTCTCCGTCACCTGCGGCCGCACCACCGGCACGCCCAGCACATCCGCCTGGAACTGCATCAGCAAATCGTTCACTGCCGCGCCGCCGTCCACCCGCAGCGCGGCGAGAGGCGTACTCTCGCTCTCCACCGCCTCCAGCACATCCGCCACCTGGAAGGCGATGCTCTCCAGAGCCGCCCGCGCAATGTGTCCCGGCTTGGTGTCCCGCCGCAGCCCGATCAGCAATCCGCCCGCGTGCGCATCCCAGTGCGGCGCGCCCAGCCCCACAAACGCCGGCACAAACACCACCCCGCCCGCATCCGGCACGCTGCCGGCCAGCGCCTCTACTTCGCCCGACGCTCCGATCAGCTTCAGGTTATCCCGCAGCCACTGCACCACCGCTCCGCCGATAAAGATGCTCCCTTCCAGCGCATACTCCAGGCGCTTCCGTGCGCTCGCCGCCACCGTCGTGATCAGCCTGTGCTTCGAGCGCACAAACTCCCCGCCGATGTTCTGCAGCAGAAAGCAGCCCGTCCCATAGGTGTTCTTGGCCTCGCCCGCGCTCCAGCACAACTGCCCGAAGAGCGCCGCCTGCTGGTCTCCGGCAATCCCCGCAATCGCCACGCCGCCCAGGCCGAGCGTCGTCGTCACCTCGCCCACCCGCTCGCTCGACCACACCACCTCCGGTAACATGCTTTCAGGAACGCCAAAGATGCGCAGCAGCTCCGCGTCCCACTCGCCCTTCACAATGTTGTAGAGCAGCGTTCGCGAGGCATTCGTCACGTCCGTCACGTGCCGCCGCCCGCTGGTCAGGTGCCAGATCAGCCAACTATCCACCGTCCCAAAGGCCAGCTCGCCCCGCTCCGCCCACGCCCGCGCGCCAGGCACGTTGTCAAGAATCCACGTGATCTTTGTCGCCGAGAAATACGGGTCCAGCACCAGCCCCGTACGGTTGGAAACACTCTCCCCCGCGCCACTCTCGTCCAAAAGTTCACACAGCGGAGCTGTGCGCCTGTCCTGCCAGACAATGGCCGGATGAATCGCCTTCCCCGTCGCCCGATCCCAAACAATCACCGTCTCGCGCTGGTTGGTGATGCCGATCGCCGCCACGTCTTTGGGATACGCGCCCGCCCGTCCCAGCGCCTCCACAGCGCAGCTCAACTGGCTCGTCAAAATCTCGGTGGGATCGTGCTCCACCCATCCCGCCTTTGGGTAGAACTGTTCAAATTCATGTTGCGCAGTCGCAACAATCGTCCCCGCCTCATCGAACAGAATCGCCCGCGAACTCGTCGTCCCCTGGTCCAGTGCAAGGATGTAAGCCATTTGTGAGTCCCGCCTTCGCACCCCAGTCAATCACGCTCGCCCACCCGCGGGCAAGGAGACTGGGATGTGAGCGCGGGCTAGTCTCCTTGCCTGCGATCCAACCAGAATCAGCAATCAGGCATAGCAAGAGCGACAGGTCAATGTGGTCAGCGAAATTGATTCGACCAGCTATTTCGCTCATTGGGGCTCAACTCGGGCGGCGCGAGGTCGGCGAAAAACCTCGTGCGATGGATTCCCTCAGTACCTTCCGCACCGAATCGAGGGCCGCTGGAATCTCGTTCCCTCGGGAGACTGGTCCATGCCCGCCAACAATGAAGCCGGGCTTGAGTTGTTCGATCCGGTCAAGCGAATCGAGCCACAGTTGCCAGTCCTCACAGCATCCTGCGTCCAGATTCGGAAGATATTCGCGAACCACGCAGTCGCCCGTATACAAAACGCCATCCTCCGCAACCCAGACGGAGAGATTTGTCGGTGTATGTCCGGGGGTAAGCAGTATCTCGACCTTCCGGCCCCCCAGATCGAAAGTGGTGTCGTTGTGAATCTGGCAGTTCGGGTTTACCGGATCGGTCTTATAAAAAAAGGCTCGTGCCTCAACGCGCGCGCGACGCGCCGGGTCGGGTATCGCATCATTGAACTCGGCGATCTCCGCTTGAAACTCGTCGGGCGTTCGCGCTATCCCCGCGTGCCCCCACACCTCAATCCCCAACTCTCGGAAGTAACCGTTCCCGCCGATATGATCGAAATGTTTCTCCGTGTTAATAACCCGCATCTTGTTTCCTAGCCTTGCGGCGCAAGCATAGCCGTGAATGGATTGCGCGGCTAGCGTGTTCCCGCCCGTGTCCACCACCAACGTCATTTCATCGCCGACGATGAATCCCGCATTGACGCACCAGGGCGACATATATCCAAGTCCGGTAACCGCATAGCAATGATCGGAAAGCCGCATGCTTTCCATTATCGCCGCCTGCCTCATCTCTTCGCAGGCCTTTCGAGGAAAAACTGGCGATAGGGCAGGACACCCATCAACTCCCTCATCCATTCGCCCACTCCCCCGCCAGCATCGCCTGCAAAATCTGATCCGCTGTTGCGCCCGGCACCGGATATTGAGCAGAACGGTACGCCAAACCGGCTTGAGGTTCGCGTTCAAAGAGGGATTCCTGTATGATGAAGATGATTCCCCGTATGTTGGCGGCAATTCCAACGGAGGAGGTTCTAAATGGCAGATAAAGTGAAGAAGACGAAGGCGCCCGCGAAACCGCGCAAGACCGTAACCAAAAAAGCGAATGGCGCTCAGGCAGCAAAGCCGCCGATGCCCTCTCGCGATGAAATCGAGCGCCTTGCGCAAAGTTATTGGGCGCAGCGCGGTTACAAGGATGGAAACGCGGAGCAGGATTGGTTGCGCGCGGAGCGGGAACTGCTCCAAAAGGCTTCCTAGCAGGGGACCTTCCAGCCAGAACAATACTGTCGCACACTCCGCCGTCCATGGCGGAGTCCATGCGTACTGCTCATGAACAATTCACCTGCGGATCAAAGCGAATCTCACCCTTTCACCTGCCCCGCCACCAGCATCGACTCCATGATCTGATCCGAGACTTCCTTCACCGCTCCCGGCGTGTGCGGCAGAAACAACGTGCTGGTCTTGTCGCTCTCGCCAATGGACTTCAGCGTGTCGAAGTACTGCGTCACCAGCACCAGTTGCATGACCTCCTTCGACGACGTGCCTTCCACGGTCTGCTGAAACTGTTCGATGGAAGACCGCAACCCTTCGATGATCGCCTTGCGCTGATTGGCGATGCCCTGGCCTTGCAGAGCCTTGCTTTCCGCCTCGGCCTCGGCCTTCTTCACCACCAGAATCTTCTCCGCCTCGCCTCGTGCGTTGGCGGCCACCTGTTCGCGCTGCGCGGCGTTGATGTCGTTCATGGCCGACTTCACTTTGGCGTCGGGAATGATGTCGGTCACCAGCACATTCACGATCTCGAAGCCGAAGGTGGCCATGTCGGCATCGAGTTCCTGTTTCACTGCCGCGGCGATGCTCGATTGCGTGGCAAAGACCTCATCCAGCGTCATCCCCGGCACATGGCCCAGAATGACCTGCTCGACGTAACTCTTGATCTGCGCCGTCGGGTCGGACAACTTGTAAAACGCATCGAAGGCCTTCTCCGGGCGCACGCGATTCTGCACCGAAATCGGAATGGTGACGAAGACGTTGTCCTTGGTTTTGGTCTCCATGGTCAGCGAAATCTGGTTCACGCGCAGGCTCACGATGCCCGCCACGGAGTCGAAGAACGGGCGCTTCCAGTTCAATCCGGGGTCGGCGATCCGGAGGAACTTGCCGAAGCGCGTGATCACGGCCACTTCGGCCGTGTTCACGGTGAAGAAGCTGCTCAGAAGCACGATGATCAGGATTAAAGCTGCCGCCGCCAACGGAATCATCACGAACATTGGATCCATTTGTCTCCTCCACTATCTCTTCTTGAAGCAACACCGGATTATACAGGATCGCTAAGACCGGCAGAATATACGGCCGGCCAGGGCCCAGAAGATGTGAACCGGCCGGATCGTTTCCGCGCCCCAGTGACCCGCCCTTGCATGGGAGGCAAACGCCCTGGGGCACTCCTCCCCAGGCGGACTTGCGGCAGCGGTCTGGTGGTAGAATCCGAGCAACGCAGTGCTGAAAAAGGAGATTCCTGATGAACTCACTTCCTGGCTGTGCGAGAGGCCCGGTCATGCGAGCCGCCTCTCTGCCGGTTCGTTTCCCAACATTGCCGGCGCGGGGCGTAGTTAGCCTTTTCCCTTTATTCTGGCTTCTTCTCCTCTCGACTTCAGTTTCCTCGGCGCAGCAGATCGCGGGGCAGTGGAAATTCAATGAGGGCAGCGGAAGCGTCGCTCACGATTCCAGTGGAAAGAAAAACGATGCCGAAATAGTGGGCGCCAAATGGACCAGCGGTCCCTCTCCAGGGAGCAGCGCTCTTGCCTTCCGCGATTACGCCACGGCCAACCTGCCATTGGCGGAGCAAAGCTATGTGCGGGTCAAAAACAGCGATAGCTTGAATCCAGTCAAAGGTTTCGCGATTGCGGCCAATGTCTATATCGATCCTTCCTTTTCACCTGCTTTCGCCGCCGATATTCTGGAAAAGGGCGAGGGGTACGGCTGTTCGTACAGGTTGCTCATAACCAAGGATTTCAAGCTTGAGGCAGTAGCTGGGAATGAACATTCCGTTCTCTTGAGTTCAACCAAACTGCCATTGGGAAAATGGTTTTCCGCGAAAGCTGTTTACGACGGCCAGACATTGAAGATCTATATCGACGATAAGGAAGACTCCAGCATCGCGGTGCAAACGAAAAGT
>JBKQRH010000174.1:0-5050 GCA_052326045.1 Occallatibacter sp.
GCCCCTCAACCAGCGCAACTTCCTCTCCTTTGCCCTGGTGGTGCCAGGCAGCGAGCTGCCGGCCGAAGGCTCCCAGAACTCGTCTCAGGGAGGATCCTTTAATGTCGACGGCGCACGTGATCAGTCCAACAACTTCCTGCTCGACGGCGTCGATAACAACGATCCCTACCTCAACCAGTACGTCGCTCTTCCATCCATCGACGCTATCCAGGAATTCAAGGTTCAATCCGGCGATTACTCGGCCGAGTTCGGGCGGGCAGGCGGCGCTCAGGTCAATGTCGTCCTGAAAAGCGGCACCAATGAGTTTCACGGCGGCCTCTTCGAATTCGTGCGCAACCGGGAGATGGACGCCAAGAACTACTTCGACTTCCCCGACTGCACCGCCAGCTCGGCGCCGGGCACATGCGGTTCCATTCCGCGCTTGGATCGCAACCAGTTCGGTGGAACTCTGGGTGGGCCCATTCGCAAGGACAAGACCTTTTTCTTTCTCTCCGATGAGCAGCTCCGTTTGCGCCAGGCGGTGACTAAGGAAGCTACCGTGCCTTCGACGGGGCAATGGCTGGAAGCCCAAAATCTGGCGGGATTAATCGCCACAATCTTTCCCTGCCCGGCGGCGACCGGCAACTGCGTGAACGGCATGGCGGCTGGCCAGAATGTGCAGAATCTCTACCCCGCGGCCAATGTCGGTTCGGATCTCTCCACCTCGAATACCTACCTTGCCGCTCCGGTCACCCGCGAATCGCTGAATCTGATCTCCGCCAAGGTAGATGAGCAAGCAAACCCTGACGACCGCATCTCGTTCCACTACTCTCTTACGGACGAAAGCCGTTTCGATCCTTACGATCCCGTCAACGCATTCACATCGCTGCCCGGCTATGGCAGCGACACCTACAATCGCGGCCAGAACGCCGGAATCAACTGGACCCGGGTCTTTCGTTCCAGCCTGGTCAATGAGTTCCGTCTGGGCCTCACACGCATGAGCGCCACCTCGCTCCAGCAGAACCACGGCGACAATATCGAAAGACAGCTTGGTTTTCCTGACATTCTGACCAATCCCGTCGACCTCGGCGCTCCCAATATTTCCTTGTACGGCATCGATGGCATCGGCGATCCCGTTCAATATCCCGAGAACCGCCGCGACAATACCTACCAGATCTCCGACAATGTGGCCTGGACGGTGAGCGAGAACCAGTTCAAGATCGGAGCTGACTTCCGTCGCGTTCAGATCGGCAATTACATCGATTTCGTATCTCGTGGTTACTGGGTCTTCCAAGGCGGAACCGTGGGCGGAATCATTCCCGTAATTACCTCACCACCGATTAACGCCCCCAATCCCTGCGGAAGCGATCCGACCTGCTTCTCTCTTGCCCAACTGCTGCTCGGTGTTCCCGACGCCGCTCTCGCGGTCAGCGGCAGCACCCTCAATGACTTGCACAGCAATGGCGTCAGCGCCTACGTGCAGGACGACATCCACGTCATCCCGCGCTTTTTGCTCAACGTCGGCTTGCGCTATGAATTCAACAGCCCCCCGGTCGAAGCGCACAACAACTTCAGCGTTCCCGACCTGGTTCCCTGTCCCGAACCCTCCTGCTCCCTCTCTCCTCAGTTCAACCTGGCGGGGACTAATGGAATTCCGTCGGCTACTTACAGCCCCACCTATCGGGACGTTGCCCCGCGCATTGGAATCGCCTGGCGGCCCATGAAGTCGGAGCGCTGGGTGGTCCGCGCCGCCTATGGCATCTTCTACGACGTCGCCATCGGCAACGTCAACATTCTGCCTCGCATGAACCCTCCCCTTTACGATCTGAATCTCTATTACCAGACCTCCAGCTGTCCGGATGGTTTGCAAGTCCTGGAGCTGTGCCCCATCCAAGAGGTCATCAACCCGCAGACGGGCGTGGGTTACGGACTGGTAAGCATGATCGATTCGCACTTCCGCGACGGATACATGCAGCAGTGGAACGCCGACCTGCAGTATGAATTGCGGCCCAACTGGATGATCGACCTGGCTTATGTCGGTTCCAAAGGCACGCACCTAACAAACGTCATCGACCTGGACCAGGAGAATCCGCTCACCGGCCGGCCCTATGCCCAGTTCTCCTCGATCAACTACGTTGAATCCACCTCCGCCAGTTCCTATCACTCCATGCAGTTCCGCTCGGAGAGACGCGTGAGCCGCGGGCTGGCCTTCCTGGGCGCCTATACCTGGTCCAAATCCCTCGACGATGTCTCGAACATCTTCGGCGGAAGCGTGGGCTCCGGCCTGCCCCAAGACTCGCAGAACCTCCGCGGCGACCGCGGCCCCTCCGACTTTAACGCGACACAGCGCGTCTCCCTGAGCGTGGTCTATGACCTGCCCTTCAGCCGTCCGCAGACCGAGGGCCCGCTCTGGCGTAAAACGCTGCTGGATGACTGGCAGGCGGGAGGCATTTTTTCGGCGCAGTCGGGATCGCCCTTTACCGTGGTTCTGCCGTCGCCGCAAGGCGTTTCGGCCTCCGCCGTCGCCTTCGGCTACCCAGGGCGCCCGGACCTTGTCGGCGATCCGAACAAGGCTGGCCCCGTGGCCGCAAACCCAACCTGCCAGGCCCCTGCGCAGATCAGGACGCCGCAGAACTGGTATAACCAGTGCGCCTTCGCCGAGCCCGCCATGGAAACCTTTGGCCCGGCATTTGGCACCGAGGGGCGCAACACCCTTACAGGCCCGCCCTATTCGGACCTAGATTTCTCCCTCTCCAAGAGCTTTACGCTTCGTCCCGAGAGCCAGCACGTGCAGTTTCGCGGCGACTTTTTCAACTTGCTGAACCATCCTAATTTCGACGACCCCAATCATCAGTTCGACGTGACTGCCTGCGGGTCGACCGGCACCCTCCTTTGCCCGACCGCAAACTATGGCTCCGTTCTCTCCTCGAATGCCCATCAGGATAAGCCCCCGCGGCAGATTCAGATGAGCTTCAGGTACACCTTCTGAGACCGGATCTGCCGCCATCCTCTTCGGCGACGCGCCGCCAGAGTTGGATATACATCTGCTGCTGGACAACCACAGCGGTTCCACAATTGCTGTACGCCGAAACCACTGCCCTCCCGTGGCTCGCCGCGGTGAGCCACCTTGTACGACGCAAGAAAGGGCACGTGAATTGTGGAACCGTTCTAAGGACAGGACAGTAGGGGGAAGCGCTCGCGAATCTCGTAGCGGGAGCCGGCAGGCGAGAGCAGGCTTTCATAGAGAAGGAATTCCGTGGCGACGAAGCTGGTAAAGGCTGGCTGGCGTCGAATCCGGGTTTGCAGTTCGCGGAGCGGTTGGCCGCGGCCTTCGCCCTTGCTGCGCGCGAGGGTGATGTGGGGGTGGAAGGAACGTGTCTCGGGCACGAAGCCGCAAAGGGCGGTGGCTGCCGTGACACGCTGCTGAAGCGAGAGCAGCTCGGGAGTAAGCGCGACGCCGGCAAAGAAGATTCCGGCGCGGTCGAAGCAGCCCAGCGCCTCAAGCCGCACGGGAACCGGCGGGGAACGCAGTTCGCGCAGCCGCGCGACCAGGCAGGAGTATTTCTCCGGGCCGGTATTGCCCAGGAATTGCAGGGTGACGTGCCAGGATTCGGGCGTGGCCCAACGCAGCCCGTCCTGAGTGGATTTGAGCCGCGCCGAGACCGCCGCAAGCTCGCCGATGACCGCAGCCGCCAAGGGAATGCCGACAAACAGGCGCATACGAAGATAGTTTATGACAGGCTATAGCCTCAATCGGCGATTATCGAGCAGTTCCACAATTCACGCGCCCTGCGAGCGCCGTTCAAGGTGGCTCGCCGCGGCAAGCCACTCGGCGGACGTGGTTTCGAGGTATAGCAATTGGAGAACCGCTGCAGGCAACGATTCAGGCAGCAGGACTATGCTTGATATTGCTCGTCGCTCACCTGTTCCATCCAATCGACGGCTTTGCCGTCGAGCTTCTCCTGAATGGCTATATGCGTAATCGCCGTCGCCGGCGCCGCGCCGTGCCAGTGCTTTTCGCCTGGAGCGAACCAGATCACGTCTCCCGGCCGGATCTCCTCGATGGGGCCGCCCCAGCGTTGCGCACGGCCGCAACCGGAGGTGACGATTAGCGTCTGGCCGAGCGGATGCGTGTGCCAGGCGGTACGGGCGCCGGGCTCGAAGGTGACGCTGGCGCCGGTAACGCGCGCAGGGTCAGGCGCGTCAAGCAGCAGGTCGATTCGCACTGTGCCGGTGAAATAATCCGCTGGTCCCTTGTAAGAAGGCTGAGAACCGTTGCGCTTAATCTCCATTGCTTGAGCTCTCCTTAGCTAGATGCTACCGGTCAGCGTCCGGTCGTTTTCTCGAGGGCCTCCGGATACCGGGCGCCCTGCACCTCGATCGTTGAGAGGGCGCTTGCGATCTGGCTCAGATCTTCTGTCGTGAGTTCGAGCGCGGCGGCTCCAATGTTCTCTTCCAGACGATGCAGCTTTGTGGTGCCGGGGATGGGAACGATCCACGGCTTCTGGGCCAGCAGCCAAGCCAGCGCGATCTGGGCGGGCGTTGCCTTCTTCTGTACCGCGATCCTGCCGAGCAGATCGACCAGCGCCTGGTTCGCTTTCAGGGCTTCTGACGTAAAGCGCGGGAGCGTGTTGCGGAAGTCGGTTTTGTCGAACTTGGTATTCGCGTCCATCTTGCCCGTCAGGAAACCCTTGCCAAGCGGGCTGTAGGGAACAAAGCCGATGCCGAGTTCTTCCAGAGTCGGCAGCACTTCGGCTTCCGGGCCCCTCGTCCAAAGCGAATACTCGCTCTGTACTGCGGTCACCGGCTGGACGGCGTGAGCGCGACGGATGGTCTTCGCGGCTGCTTCGGAGAGGCCAAAGTGCTTCACCTTGCCCGCCTGAATCAGTTCCTTCACCGTTCCCGCAACATCCTCGATGGGCACGTCCAGGTCAACGCGGTGCTGATAGAACAAATCAATGGCGTCCACCCTGAGCCGCTTGAGCGAGGCCTCGGCCACCTGCTTGATGTGTTCCGGCCGACTGTTCAGGCCTGCCGCACCGGGCCGCGTATCGCTGCCACTGAGGTCGAA
>JBKQRH010000175.1:0-36388 GCA_052326045.1 Occallatibacter sp.
CTGGAAGTGGATTTTTTCAAAGGTGCCTTGCAAAAAGTCGAGGCTCGGCGCCAGAGCAACACGGGCTCTGGCGGGACAGCATCTACGACCAGATACGGGAGGTAATGCCGATGCAAGGCGGACTGAGCATCCAGCGGATGTGTGAGCTGGCTGGGGTCAGCCGCACCAGTTTCTATCGACATTGGCAAGAACGGGAACCGGCTGCGGCGGAGACGGAGTTGCGCGGCGCTATCCAGCGTCTGGCGCTGGCGCATCGCTACTGTGGCTATCGCCGCATCGCGGTGCTGTTACAGCGGGAAGGGCTTGTTTCTTTGCAATCCGCACACATCGGTACAAAAGAATGACAATTCGGCAACAAGTCGCGGCGCCGATCACTTGTACTCTGCCTCAATGCAAGACGAATCCTGGGGAAAAACATTTGAGAGACAACTGTCTGAAGGCCGGTTTGCTGCGACACAATTCTGCTGTGTGGACGATGTTCTTGCTTGTTCTGATTGGGAAAGCCTTCGGGCAGACACCTGGAACGGGCGCCATCTCCGGCGTGGTGTATGACCCTTCCAATCGAGTGATTGCCAATGCCGAAATCCTGACGGTGAATGAGGCGACCAACATGTCGCGCTCAGCAATCACCACGGCGGAGGGCGTCTTTAGGTTCCCGCTGCTGCCGCCGGGAAGCTACACGGTGACGGTGAAGGCAGCGGGCTTTGCTGAGCACTCTTCGCAATCGATTCTCGTGACGGCGAGCGAGACAAGTTCTTTGAATCTGACGTTGACGGTTGCAGGGGTGAACGCCAGCGTGCAGGTCGCAAGTGATGCGGAGATGGTTCAACAGGAAACTTCGACGTTGGGGCGCGCCGTGGAGCAGGAAGCGATCGAAGCGCTGCCGCTGGCCAACCGCAACTACACGCAGATTCTCATGTTTTCACCTGGAGTGGATGTGGCGCTACCAGACGCTACGGCTCTAGGCCGGGGATCACAGAATGTTACCTCGAATGGCGCCAAGACAACCTCGAACAACATCCAGTTCAACGGCATCGACGCCAATAACCTCTCTCAGAACTCCGCCAGGAATGATTTAGAAGAGGTGGGCACGGCCATTCCCGCGCCGGACGCTATTCAGGAGTTCAAGGTGCAGACCGCCAATTACGACGCCTCCTATGGAAGGGGTGCCGGAGCCAACGTCGACGTGGTAAGCAGGAGCGGGACGAACTCGATCCACGGAAGCGCATGGGAGTTTGTGCGCAATAACATCTTCAACGCTAATGACTTCTTTTCTAAGAAGGACCGTCAGCCGCGACCGGATCTGAAGCAGAACATTTTCGGCGCATCGTTTGGCGGTCCGATCCGGAGAGATAGGACCTTTCTCTTCGTCGAGTATCAGGGACAAACAGAGATTAATGGCGAGGCGGCCGGCGGCAAATCAACGACTCTGTTGCCGCAACTTACCTCCGACCGGTCCGCGCCGACGCTGGGGGCACAGTTTTGTCCCGCGAACCACCAGAATGCCGCTGGATATCTGACCAACGCACTTGGAACGCAGGTGGCCTGCGACGGCTCCAACATCAATCCTGCAGCACTGGCCCTACTCAACTTCAAGCTGAGCGACGGTCAATACGCCGTTCCGAATCCTCAGATCGACCTGACCAGCACCGATCCAACTCTGCTTCCAGTTGGCCAGTCCACCTTCTCGAAGCCCGCCGTTTACAAAGAGAACCAGTTCAGCGTAAACATCGACCAGATCATGACGGAGAAGAACACGCTTTCGGGGAGGTTCTTCTACTCGCGGGCGCCAACCAGCCAGGCATTTTCGCAGAATGGCGCCAATGTTCCCGGCTGGGGCACCAATGAACTCGACCAGAACACGATGTTCGTTCTGGCGGACACTCACGTCTTCAACGCAAACCTCATCAACCTGGCGCGTTTCGGTTATATACGCTTCAACGGTCTCGCCGCCGTGGCCAACCCGATCCAGGCCTCGGACCTGGGCATGAGCACGCCCACGGGCATTGCAGGCGTGGCGCCGGGGGTGAGCATCAGCGGCCTGTTCACTACCGGAGATGCCGGCACGCCGGCGCAATGGCAGAACACGAACAGCTTCATCTGGCAGGACACCGTTTCCCATACTCGCAACCGCCATAACATGCGCTTGGGCTTGGAGGTGAAGCGTCATGAAGTGGACGTAGACGCTCCTTACAGCTCCGATGGACTGCTGCAGATCAACACGTTCGCTGACTTTCTGCTGGGCCAAAGCGCGGCGCAGAATGGCAGCCCCATCGGCGTGAGCAATGTGACAGAAAGTGGGGGCAGCTCCGGACTTTTCCGCTTCAACGAGCGCTATACCGACCTGGCGGCCTTCCTTCAGGACGACATCAAAGTGACGCAGCGGCTGACCGTGAACGCCGGTCTGCGCTATGAGATATTCGGTCCGCCGGTGGAAATCCACGGCCTGCTTGCGAGCTTCGATCCCTCGATTGCAGTTGGGCAGGTGCCGGCCACGGGATCGCTCAGCGGCTATACTCTGCCGGCGAATTACCCTGGTCCGGTTCCTGTCGGCGTGACGAAGACCTCGACTGCCGGTCTGTGGTCGACCGACTATCACGATGTCTCGCCGCGGCTGGGCTTCGCACTGCAGTTGACTCAAAAGCCGGTCATCCTGCTGCGCGGCGGCTACGGCATCTACTGCGATCGCCCCTCGGGCGGTTTCGCCGAATCCCAGTTGGGACAGCAGCCGTTTTCACTGGAGCAGCTCTCTTACGGTCCGCAGAATGCCGGAGCGACGCTGCAAAGTCCCTTCGATCCGTTGCTGCCGCCGGCTTCAAGCTTCCCCATCTATAAGCCGCGCATTGCCGGAATGGGCGCGTTTACCTCCGGCGTATCGCCGCACATCATCGACCCATACACCCGGGAATACAACCTGAACCTCCAGTACGCCTTTGCAAGGGACTTCCTTATAGAAGTCGGCTACGTGGGCGCGCACACCACTCATTCGCCGGGAAGTGTTGAGTTCAACCAGGCCTTGCTGGCGAGTACGCAGAACCCGGTCAACGGCACCACCATGAATACTGCCGCGAATATCATCCAGCGGCTGCCCTTCGCGGGCATCTCGACGGGATCGCTCCTCTCCGATACAGAGTTCGAAGCAAACTATAACTCGCTGCAGAGCAGCATTACGAAGCGGCTGGGTCATGGACTCCAGTTTCTCGGTAGTTACACATGGTCGAAGAGCCTGGACGAGACCAGCGGTTCGGGGGGCGGTGATGTCTACGAATTGTGGCTCGTGACTAACAACCAGAACAATCCGAGACAGGCATACGGGTTGACGGACTTCGACCGCGACCAGAGGGCCGTCGTGAACTTCACCTGGACTTCGCCGAAGTTCCAGCAGGCGCCGATGCTGGCCCGGCGGGCGCTCTCCGACTGGGAGTTCTCCGGCATCGCGGTGATTCAGTCAGGCAGCCCCATCACGGTGCTCGACGGCAACGCCGGCGCGGTTTACGGAAATTTTTTGAATAGGGCGCAGCGCACGGGATTGAATCCCTCCACGCATGGTTCGCTCTATTCCCGAGTGCTCAATGGATATCTCAACCAAAACGCATTTACTATTGCGCCGGAGGCTCCGAACGGGAGCGGGCCCGGAGATACGGACTTCGGCAACAGCGGCGTCGGCATTGTGCGCGGTCCGGGCCAGCACAATATGGACATGGCCGTCGAGCGCATCTTCCCGGTAACCGAATCAAGCAACTTTCGCTTCCGGGCCGAGTTTTTCAACCTGACGAATACGCCGCAATTCGCCAACCCAAATAACAATGTTAACTTCATCATGAGTCCCACTGGTCCGGCCAACCAGGATCCTTCGTTTGGCATGATCAACATGACCGTGGCGAATCCCCGCATTATCCAGTTCGCGGCGAAGTATATGTTCTGATGAACCGCAAGCTGCCAGGAAGGCGCCTTAGCGATGACGGTTGAAGAGATAGAGTCCGCGTGCGATGCATCCGAACCGCTCGACTTTTCCAGGCATGAGCTGGAGGTTCCCGAGCTTTGGCTTCGAGACATGTTTTATCCTCTCGGATTTCCGACGGAGTTGAGAACGAACTCAGCCGGAATTCTGTCGCAAGCTCGAAACCTGTGGTCCATTTTCGAGAAGCGATTCGACACGGAACCGATCCGTGTGGACGTACATGTGCTGAAGAGCGACTCGACAGAGTGTCCTCCAACACCGGTCTACCGGATCATGTATCCGCTACTAATTAGCGTAGCGGATACAGACAACTACAGCATCGTCCATCTTGACCGGAACAGGACACAGATTACGATCTCGCGGGCCACCGAGAAGCACAGCAGCTATCTGGGATATTTTTTCCTGGGATCCTCGCCGCTATGTCACATTGAAACCAAGTACGCGACACCTGTACATGCGGGATGCGTTGTGCTCAACGGCCGGGGGGTGCTACTGTGTGGCGACTCAGGCGCAGGCAAGTCGTCTCTGTCGTACGCGTGTGCGCGCGCCGGATGGACTTATGTCTCGGACGACGCGAGCTCCCTGCTCAACGACGGCAAGGGTCGTCTGATAATCGGTAACTGCCATCAGGTGCGTTTTCGCCCTTCGGCGGCCAAACTGTTTCCCGAGCTGGAAGGGCTGGAGATTACGCCGCGTGCAGCAGGTAAGCCATCCATCGAGCTGCCGACGGCGCCGATGCCTGGGATTACCTGTGCGCCTACGGCGCAGGCGGACTTCCTGGTGTTCCTCAACCGGCGCGTCCCTGGCCCTCCGGAATTGGTTCCCTATCGCAAGGACGTGGCGCGGTATTTTATGCGGCAAGTATTGTACGGGTCGGCTGAGTCGCTTGCTGCGCAGTACGCCGCATTGGAGCGATTGCTGACAGCGGAAGTCTTCGAACTGCGTTACCGCGACCTGGGCTGGGCAGTACACAGGTTGGAAGCGCTGGCACGGGAGGGGCGCTAGTGGAGCAGTTGCTACAGGCTGAGCCCGTTGAGGCAAGCGGCGGGAATGGGGGCTCCATCTGGAAGAGCCCGGTTGCGTGGCTGCTGGAGAAAAAGCTGAGCCAAAGCTTTTGGGTGTTCTTTGCCGTCGCCTTCTTTTTCGACTTCGGGTTCTCGGTCTACTTTTTCTTGTTCAACCTGTACCTGCTGGACTTTCACTTCAATGAGCGAATCATCGGTCTGGTCGGCGGCGCGCTGACCTTGGGGTCGGTGGCAGGTACGCTGCCAGTTGGTTGGCTTGCGCGCAAAACCGGGCTGCGTCCGCTGCTGGTGATCTGCATGATCGCTGCCCCGCTTATGGGAGTAGCGCGCGCGACGGTGATGTGGGAGTCAGCACAGATCTGCCTGGCGTTTCTGGCCGGGCTGGCCATGTGTATCTGGGCAGTCTGCTACTTGCCGATACTGGCCAGGCTTACGACGGAGGAGAACCGGGCATCGGCTTTCAGTATTATTTTCTCGGTGAGCATCGGCACCAGCGCACTGGGCGGGTTGGTATGCGGCTATCTGCCCCAGTTGCTGAAGATGGCTGGATATACGCTGCAGGCTGCCGACGTCAAGCGACTGATTCTTCTCGGTTCGTGCGGCATTGCGGGAATGGGACTGATTCCTTTGCTGCACCTGCGACTACCGTTGCCAGAGAATGAGCCTCAGGCCCAGGACAAGACTGGGAAACAGCCCTGGAGGATGAACCCCTTTCTGCTGCGGTTCTTGCCAGCGATGGCGTTGTGGACGGCCGTGCTGGCCTCGTTTACGCCATTTGCCAATGTGTATCTGTCTCAGTATGTCCATATTCCCTTTGCGCAGATTGGGCTGATCTTTTCCGCAGCGCAGGTGCTTCAGTTGTGCGTGGTTCTCTTGACGCCGTTGGTTTTTCGCTGGTTGGGCCTGGTAAATGGAATTGTTGCGACACAGGTTGCCACAGCGGCGGCCATAGGTTGTCTGGCCGGCACCCATGACAGACGGCTGGCGGTTGCTCTCTACCTGAGCTTTTCTGCAACGCAATGGATGAGCTCTCCGGGGCTGTATAACCTGTTGATGAGCAGGGTACCGGACGAGGAGCGCAGCTCGGCATCGGCAATGACGATGTTCTGTAATGCGCTGCTTCAGTCCTGCGCCACGGGGGGTGCGGGGATATTGCTTGTGCGGTTTGGGTACCCGCACGTGCTTTTAGGGATTGCCGCGTTGGCGCTGACAGCGGCGCTTCTTTTCGGAACTTTGGTTTCGCCAGCAGGTCGTCGCACGCCGGGGCAACTGTAGTCGGATGCCGGGAGCGGACGAACCTCATTGTTGCATGGAAAAACGCGCGGAGTTCCCGGGAGTTGCGTCCGGGTTACAATCTTGTCAGGCGATTGTCACCAGATTGTTATTTTCCACGTCCTTCCGTTTCAGCGAGATAGCGATGGGGTGACAATGAAGGCATGTTGCAAAGCGAGAAGGCAGTGATGAATTTCGGTGTAATGGATACGCAGACTCACCCTGCGTGGACGCAGATTCTCGTCATCGAAGACGACCCGCACATCCAGAAGGTGTTGCAAAGGATCTTCCTCGAGCAGGGCTATGGTGTGACCGTGTGCAACGATGGTCAGGCGGGCCTGGACGCATTCCGCTCGGGTAGGCCGTCCGCAGTGATACTGGATCTGATGCTGCCCAACATCTTTGGACGCGACCTTTGCAAGATCATGAAGGCCGAGCAGCCTGGTGTGCCGGTCATCGTGGTGAGCGCGATCAGCGAGGTAGCGGACAAGGTGTTGCTGCTGGAACTGGGTGCGGACGATTATGTGACCAAGCCGTTCAGTCCACGGGAGCTGATGGCGAGGGTGCAAGCAGCCCTGCGGAGGCCGCAGAAGCAAGTGGCCACGACTGCCACATGCAGTTTTGGCGAGTGCGAGATCGATTTTGCCAAGATGAGTGCGCGGCGTGCCGGCAAGCCGATTACACTCACGGCACACGAGTTCAAACTGCTAAAGTATTTTGTCGAAAACGCAGAGCGCGTCCTGAGCCGTGAGGAACTTCTGAACGAGGTGTGGGGATATAACTCGTATCCGACGACGCGAACTGTCGATAACCAAATACTGAAGCTGCGACAGAAGTTGGAGCCGGACTTGGCCGATCCGCGCTATCTGAAGACTGTGTATGGCGCGGGATACAAATTTATGCCGTAAGAGAAAGGATTCTGTGTCAATCGAGAAACACGGGCCAGGAATCCGGACACGGGTACTGTTGTTGACCTCTTTGGTGCTGATTATCGCCGGCACCACGGCTTCAAGCCTGTACATCATTCGCAGCCAGTTACGTCGGGAGGTGCATGCAAATCTTGAAGCGGACCTAGGGCATTCCGTGGAAACTTTCCAGGACCTGGAGGCGGGGCGTTTGGCTGCGCTTGAACGCGAAAATGCCCTGATGGCCGCTCTACCGAGCCTGAAGGCGCTGATGACGACGAACGATCCGCGGACCATTGCGGATGATGCCGTGGATTTTTGGAAGACCAGCGGCAACG
This sequence comes from Occallatibacter sp., assembly GCA_052326045.1. GTDB lineage: Bacteria > Acidobacteriota > Terriglobia > Terriglobales > Acidobacteriaceae > Telmatobacter. The sequence goes on from JBKQRH010000175.1 coordinate 7,502, forward strand.
ACCTGTTCGCCCTGGCGGACGGTGATCACCGGGTGCAGGCTGCATACGCGCAGGGCGCAGAGAACACCGATATCTTGAAGCGCGACCTCCAAACGGTGATCGTGGACCCATCCAAACACTATCTTTTGAGCGATGGGCGGCTTTTTGAATATTCCGTGCGGCCGCTTTATTTCGGCAGCCCGGCGACCGGGGCGCTGCTGGGATACGTGATCAGCGGGTATGCGATCGACCGAGGATTTCTTCGCGAAGTAGGGCGCGGCGCGGGTGCAGAGGCGGCCTTTTTTTCGGGCAATGCAGTCGCCGTGAGCACGCTGTCAAATGAAAAGCAGTACGCTTTTCGTGACATGGCGCGTTCGCTGCAACAGGACGGCAGCTCGGCCATTGCAATGGTTGGCCAGGAGCGATATCTGACGGCAAGCAAAGACCTAACTGGCGGAGCGGGTGCGCCTCTGCGGCTCGTGGTCATGAAGTCCTTCGATGCTGCGGATCGCGCGGAGCGGGAGATCAACCGGTTGGTCTTTTGGGTGAGCCTGCTGGCGATGGCTGCCGGTTCAGTGCTGATGTTGTTGCTTGCACGGATGGTAACGCGGCCTTTGGAATTGCTGGCGGCTGGCGTGAGGGCTTTCGGCGAGGGCGACCGGCAGCATTCGCTGCCCGCGGATGGCACGCAGGAAGTGCGATACCTGAGCCGCGTATTCGCGCAGATGCGCGATGAGATTCAGAAGAAGAATCGTGCCTTGTTGGAGTCCGAACGGCTGGCAACGATCGGACGCATGGCGAGCTCGGTTTCGCATGATCTGCGGCATTATCTGGCTGCAGTCTATGCGAATGCGGAGTTTCTGGCATCGCCGGCGCTCCCGGCAAGCGAGCGGGCAGAGATGTTCGAGGAGATCCGGCTTGCGGTGAATGGGACAACAGACATGCTGGATTCCTTGCTGATATTCAGCCGCACGGGAGCTGCTCTCCAGCGGATCCCGGCCGCTATGTCCTCGCTGGTAGATCGGGCGATGGCGCTGGTGAAGACGCATCCGGATGCAGAGCGAGTAACGGTGCTGTTTGAAAGGATCGACGCCGACACGACGGCAGCAATGGACACGAAGCAGGTGGAGCGCGCCGTCTACAACTTGCTGCTCAATGCCTGCCAGTCAGCGAGAAAGAGTGCGGGGCTGCGCGAGGTGAAAATCTTTTTGGATGCCGGGAACGAGACCGTAGGTGTAACCATTGTTGACAGTGGTCCCGGCGTGGCCGAAGGGATTCGCGAGAGCCTGTTCGACCCGTTTGTGAGCCAGGGGAAGCAAAAGGGCACAGGTTTGGGGCTGACGCTGGCTTGGAGCGTGGCGCGCGAGCATGACGGCGACGTAAAGCTGGTGAGCAGCCGGGCGGGCGAGACAATCTTCCGCCTGACCGTAGCGCGGCATTTAACGGAAGCAACGAGGAATGCCAACCCTCCACGGAGCACAGTGCTGACGTCATGAGACTCAATCCAAAACACGCTGAGGAAACGCGATCTTTCGCAAACTTTCTGCTCGGAACCCCCTTGGTGTTTGCTGTGGTGTTCCTGCCTCTCTGTTGCCAGAGCAGTCTTGTGTGGGCGCAAAGTGAGGCCGGCCAAACTACCACAACCGAAACGACAGAGCAGAAAATAGAGCATCTGACAGCCGCCGTTGCACAGGCTCAAACACAGATGGAGGCTTACCAGAAGCAACTGCTCGAACTGCGCCAGCAAATAGCGGCGCTACAGCAGCAGATGGCGGCAGAAAAAGCGGTTTCTCCGCCTGCAACACAGCCGGCAACTGCGAATGCCGGCGGTGCCGAGGCTCCCGCCGTCAATGCCGCATCGCTTGAGGAGATTCGAGAACGGCAGGCGATCGAGGAGTCACAGATCGCGACGCTTGACTTGACCAAAGTGGAGACGCAGTCGAAGTATCCGGTGACTGTGAGTGGACTGCTTCTGTTTAACGGCTTCGTGAACACCAGGCAGGTAGACAACTCCGCATCGCCGGCCTATGCAATGCCAGGCCCGGGCAGCACGGGGCTTTCATTGCGGCAGACCGTGCTGGGGCTGGATGCGCGCGGACCGCATTTGTTCGATGCAACCAGCCACGCGGATCTTCGCGTGGATTTCTTTGCGAACGGTACGCAGTCGAACTATGCAGCCAGCGGTCTCCTGCGGCTGCGCACTGCGCATGCAGCGTTGGATTGGCGGAACACGGAGGCTCTTATCGAGTTGGATCGCAGCATCCTCGAGCCGAACGAACCGTCATCCCTGGTCGCCATCGCACAACCGGAGTTGGCGTGGGCGGGCAACCTTTGGAACTGGAGTCCACAGATCGGCGTATCCCATCGGTTTGCACTTTCGGACTCTTCGCGCATCAAGGCGCAGGCGGCGCTGATCGATACCTCCGACCCGCGGCTGCCGGGGTCAACTTCAAGTACCTCGCCTGTGACGCAAACGGAGCGCAGCCGCTGGCCGGGAACGGAGGCACGCATTGCATTCCTGCATGGCGAGACCGGCATTGGGCCGGAGATTGGCGCTGGAGGCTACTTCAGCCCGCACGAGACGGCGGACGGCGATCGCTTCGACGCATGGGCTGGCACGATGGACCTGCGATTGCCTTTGACTAGATATTTTGAGATGACGGCCAACGCGTATCGCGGGCAGGCGCTGGCCGGACTTGGCGGTGGTGGCTATGTGAACTACTACTATGAATACGCCGGAACAACTGAGATTGTGCGCGCGCTGGACGATGTTGGCGGGTGGGCACAGCTGAAGGCAAGGGTGGGGCAACGAGTGGAGATGAACGCAGGCTACGGCACCGACAACCCCTTCGCCAAAGAGATTCAGACAGCCATCTCATCCTCGGGCGCTACGTACTATTCAGGGTTGGCTCGAAACCGTTCCTTTTTCTCGAACGTGATCTACAACCCGAGCGCATACCTGCTGTTTTCGCTCGAGTACAAGCGGCTTTGGACCAACTACGGCACTGGTCCCCCAGCTTTCAGCGATGTAGTTGGAATTGGAACGGGGTACAAATTCTGATGCTGAGCGCGAGCTGCAGGCGACTGCTTTGGCCGGCACTCCTGGCGGGATGTGCTACACTGTTGGGCGCACAGGAGCCCGCTGCAACAGTGCACCACGCCCAGGTGACCGCCAGGCTGGCGCCGGCGCAGCGCGAACCGGCGCACAATACATCGAAGATTCCGCCGGCGGTGATCTGGTTGAACCCCTTGCCTGCCGCCGTTACGCGGCCCATAACACCGGGCAGTTTCACCCTGCTTCAGAAAAACAAGATGTTCACGCCACACTTGCTGGTTGTGCCTGTGGGCAGCAGCGTCGCATTTCCAAATGCCGATCCCTTCTTTCACAACGTATTTTCGCTCTTCGATGGGGGGCGTTTCGACCTCGGGCTGTATGAGGCGGGATCGACGCGCAGCGTGGTCTTTTCGCGCGAGGGTGTCTCCTACATCTTCTGTAACATCCATTCGGACATGAGCGCCGTAGTGATCGCGCTGGCGACGCCGTACTACGGCATCCTCGACACAAAAGGCGTGTTTCACGTAACGGACGTTCCTGACGGCGACTACGAATTGCACGTATGGATCGAGGGGCAGAGGCAGAGTTCGCTGGATCGGCTCACGCGGCGCGTCCATATTGCCGGGGCCACTGCCGATCTCGGCGAGATACGCGCCGATCGCCCGGAGCAGCCAGAGCATCTGAACAAGTTCGGCCGGCCTTACGAGCCCGATACTCACCCCATCTACTGAGATAACGATTTCCTCAATCCGATAGCGCGGTTGGCAAGCATCACATGACCTATATACTGCGATACTATGGGTTGAAAAAGCGTAGCAGTTGCTCCTCTTCGTGTTGGCTAAGCGAGGCGCGAACGCGCATGTGGCGAACGATGGTGCCGGAAATGCGCGGCGAGAAGCCATCCGGCGCCGTGTGGCAGCGAGAGCAGTTCTGCTGGAATACGCGCTCGCCCTCATCTTGCGGCTGAGCGGCCTGCTTTTGAGCAGCGGACTTCTTGGTCGGCGCGATTACCGGCGTGCTGTTCTGTTGCGCGGCAACTGCGAGTGCTGAAACAGAAGCCAGGATAAGGACACCAAATATAAAATGCTTCGAGTTCATTGTTGTTTCCCTTTCCAGGCGGGGAAGAGGAAGCGATAAACGATCCCTGTCTCCCAGACGTTGTGATTGCCACTGGCGGAAAATTGCCGCGCGTAGCTGGTGAGAATCCTGGCGTTGTGCAGCAGGTTGTAATCAAAGCCAAAGTCGGCTCGTTGAGTATTCACTAGCGGAAGGCCATCGCTGACAGTGGTGTCGCGGCGGAAGGTCTGTTGCAACCGGAAGACGGGCTCGATGCGGCCAATCGCGCTGTCGAGACCACCGAAAGCCCGGGAGCGGTAGTCGGCCTCGACCCAGTAGCCCTGGGCATGATGACCACTGGCGAACTCGGAGCGCATGCGAAAAGCAGTGTCCCTGGGTTCCCACCAGACATGAGCTCCATAAAAGTTCTCATGCGCTCCTTGCAGCAGACGGTCGTAGGAGAGTCCCACTTCAAGGCGCTGCTCGGGCAAGTAGAGACTGGCGCGCCCCCCGGAGCCCCGAGACGCGCTGAACTGTTCGTTAGCGCTACGGGTGGAATAGTAATAGTTGTAGTCGATGGAGTATTTGCTGCGTTGGATGGCGTTGCCGCGAAGCATGCCGCCGAGGCCACTGCCGCTTGAAGAGAAGCTGAGATTGGCGATTAGTGGACCGTCCTGAAAATTGCTAATCCAGATCGGTGAGAGACGGTCGTTGTAGGTGTTGAAGGGAATGAGATAGTCGCCGGCCACGATGGTGAAGTGACGCGAGGCAACATAATCACCCTGCAGGTAGGTGAGGCCAATGAAGTGGCTGTGGTCGTAGCCGGACTGATCGCCGCCCTTAGGCGAGAAGGACTCCAGTAGGGCGGCGCGCGACTCGACGAGAACATGCCGGCCGAGGGGAGCTGCAAGCAGCGGCTCGATGATGGGAAGGTACGTGGTGTTGCCGGCATTGGTGCTCGTGAAGAAGCCGACGCCTCCAGAGATGAGAGGTGTGTCCTGCGCGGAGCCGTGATGCGCAATTGCGAGGGCGGCCAGTGCGAATATAAAAAAGCCGATTGCGTGTGCCGATGCGCGGGGTTTGAGTTCGAGAGCCGGACGCAACATACGAACAACCCTACCAGATGTCGCGGGACATGTGTCGCCCGATCGTCTGTTAGTTGTCAATTGATTGTCATTTCGCTCAGAGTGGCCCGGGTTGGGTTCTGTCGCGCCTGAAAATGGCGGCCTCAAAGAATGTTTCGACGTTCCCGTGACAACTTCTCGACAAACGGACACTGCAATAATGCGGTGACATTTGGCTTACATCCACATGACAACCCGTTGTCGAGACCTGGCTAGAGTCATAAAAGCTTGTAGCCCTGCCTCTATGCGTGTGCCGATGGGTCGAATGCGGATCGAAACCTGGCGCGCACGAAGACAGCAGGACATTGAGCGAGGTGACACGATACAATGCCACCTAAGACTCCTGTCGAGGATCTTCGAATGAAGCTGAAGTCCGCGTTGCCCACTGTCTTTGCCGCAATGCTGGTTGCGGCGCAATTGTTCGCTTCCGCACCCCCCGCCGAGCGTGCTCCGTGCCGTATTGAGGTGACCGCGAAGCGATTCGAATTCACGCCCGGCGAGATTACATTGAAAAAGGGTGAGCCGGTCGTGCTGGTGCTGACGAGCGTCGATGTGCCGCACGGCATCCGCTTCAAGGAGCTCGGCATCGAGGCCAAGATTGGCAAAGGCCAAGCCAGCGAACTCGCCTTCACTCCTGACAAGACCGGTACCTTTGTCGGCCACTGCTTTGTGTTCTGCGGATCTGGGCACGGCAGGATGACGCTTACCCTGCACGTTGTGGAGTAAACGCATGTTGCGGACCTTCTTTCCCATCGTCGGCGCGTCACTGCTCGCCATCCTGCTCGTGGGCTGCAAGGCCGATCCGCCGGGCAAGGGTGAGACCGCAGTCATGAACTGGGCCAAGCACAAAATATTGGTGCATAACAAGGCGCAAAAGAACCCGCTCAAGGACAACGCCGCCGGGGTCGCTGACGGCAAGGAGGCGTTTTCGCACTACTGCATCGCATGTCACGGGCTGGATGGGCAGAACACCGGCGTTCCATTCGCCGATCGCATGTCGCCGCCGGTGCCGTCGCTGGCTGGAAAGGACATACAGTCCTATACCGACGGGCAGTTGAAATGGATCATCGACTACGGGATCGGGCCCTCCGGCATGCCAGGCTCGAAGAACACACTGAGCGACGACGAGATCTGGTCGATTGTGCTCTATTTGCGCCACTTGCCAGAGGCGGGCAGCCTGGGCGAGCCGGATATGTACACCCACTAACGCTATGCATTCACTCCATTCCAATTCGGCGAGCCACTTACTAAGCCATGCATTGCAGTTACGCGAGGTAGCCCTCATCGTCTTCTACGATCCATTGCCGACTGAGTATACGCGCCTGCTGAGTCTCCATTCAGCATCTGCTTGAGATTCCGATCCTTGAACTACGATATACCGATCTTGACTGGGCGATCGGGTGGCTCAATACTCTGGCCTGTACAGGAAGCTCGGCCCTCGATGCACGCATCCACACTCGAATCCGGAAGGACCGCGCTGCGAATCCCGCCTGAGGTTAGGGCGTTGCTCTCTGCACTTCAGTTGAGCAAGCCGGACACCACGTCCCTCCAGAAGCTATCCGAGGAAGAGTGGACCAGTCTGCTCGCCTTCAGCAACCTCGCCCACCTCACTCTACAGATTGCGCAGCTCCCCCTGATGGGATTTCCGCACTGGGTCATCGAGCGGCTCAAAACAAATCTTGCCGACAATACTCTCCGCTTCGAGCGCGTCAAGGCGACCTACCGGGAAGCTGCTGAAGCGCTCAAGCAGGCTGGAGTGGAGCACATCGTTATCAAGGGATTCACGCAGGCGCCCGATTATGTCGCGGACCCGCGGCTCCGGGCGCAGTCCGATATCGACATCTTCTGTCCGCCCAAATGCATCGATGCCGCTAACGGCGCTCTGAGGGCCATTGGCTATAAACCATCTGACGCAGAAATTAGCTTTGCCCGGGCCGACCATGGAGCAACTCTAGTTCGGCTCGGCGACTGGCAGTGGAGAGGCAATCCGTTCGATCCTGAAATGCCGCCCAGCATTGAACTGCACTTCTGCCTCTGGAACCAGCACGTCTCACACATCCGCGTCCCGGACACCGATCTCTTTTGGGAGCGGCGCACGATGCGAGAGGTCGAGGGGCTCTCGTTTTCTTGCCTGAGTCCCGTCGACCACCTTGGTTATCTCGCGCTTCACATCCTGCGCAATCTCTTTCTTGGGGACTGGATCGTCCATCACGTTCGCGAGCTGGCCGTCTTCCTTCATTCCCGCGCAGACAACGAGACCTTTTGGCAGACCTGGAACGAGACCCACTCCCCGTCGCTTCGATCCTTCGAAGCAATCGCCTTTTACTATGCCCGCGCCTGGTTCGATTGCCGTCTCCATCCCCTGGCCGCACATGAGATCGACAGGCTTCCGGCAACCCGCCGGAGTTGGCTCCAATGTTTCGCCGGCTCTGCTCTCGAAGTAATGTTTGAGAAGAACAAGGACTCCCTGTGGTTGCAACTCAGCTTCCTCTCCTCACGAAGGGAAAAATGGAAGATACTCAGGCGGACCTTGATTCCGGCGCGCATTGCATCCATCGACTCCCCTTTCGTTCAAGTGCGCAACAACCGGCTCCTCCAGTCCGGCGACAGTCCTCTCTGGCGGCAATACATCTCGTATCTGATCTCCCGCTCTGCTGCTCACTACCGCGCCAATATTGTCACTCTCACGCGAGGCCTCCGCTGGCGTCTTTCCCCTTATTCTCACACGCTAGATATGTCAATGAATGGCCGCATGAAAGAGTGAAAGGTTTTCTGGCGTTGTATGCCATCGGGTGAGCAAGGGGCTCATCTTGAACCTAAAGGCAGGTTTGGAAGGGTTTTCGGCTGGGAGAGGTGGGTGCTCGGTGACAATGAATCGTCACGAAGAAGGTATCGAGGGGCTGCGGAAAATTGCAGACACACTCGCCCCACTGGCCAACCAATTGGATGCAAGACCATCTACAAGAACATCTACAGTCGGAAGAGATGATCCAGTCTTACACGCAGACAGCCAGACTGGATCCGCTACCCATCTGTTTGATTTAACAGCAGATCGGTATTCTTGCGGGGGGCGGGTCAGTCGGCTACCCCTTCGAGATTATTATGTGATACAAATCACCTTAGAGAACAGATTTCGTGGTAGGCTGAGAGTATGTTGAGAGGTGTTTTCCAACGGGCGGCGGTGGCCATCGTTTTGATGGGCTCATTGCTTGCGCCGTTTGGAACCTGTTTGCAACCGGCGCACAAGACCGCGCACGGTTGCTGCGCTCCCGCATCCGGTTCCGACAAGACCGCCCAAACAAATTGCTGCACCGCCAGCGCCCCACTGCCAGCCGTCGTCGTTGCGCCCAACCTTCCCGGATCGGCTCCAATGACAGTTGCGCAGGAGTTCAACTCCCTGGATGAATTCTCTTCACGGAGCGTGCTCCCGAGATTGACGGTGATTCCTCCGCACTCTCCGCCTACGGGCGCATTCATCTTAAGAATCTAAATCTTCACTTCCGCATTGGCTCTCCGGGGTGCGTGTCTCCGCGCCCTGGCGTTTCTCCTTTTGCCGATTCACGCGGAGTTGAAGAGTGAAACCTATCTATGTTCTAGCGCCTTTTGTGCTGGTGCTGTCGATTGCCTGTTTCGGGCAGACGGAGCCGCGCTCTGTAGCTGATCCAGACGCGGCTACCGTCTCTTTGTCGGTCGATGAGGCCGTTGCCGCAGCCCTTGAAAGCAACCCCGAGATTCGCGCGGCGGTGCGGCGTTTGTCGCTGGCCCAGCTCAAAACCGCCACCGCGCGCAGCCTCGACGATCCCATGCTGATGATGCGCGACTGGGATACACCACTTCGTCGGCCATGGGATCTGAATCAGGCGCAGCTCATGGTGTCGCTTCAGCAAACCTTCCCCAGCCGCCAGAAGCAGGATCAGCGCGCCAAGCTGGCGGAGGACGACGCAGGCATTGCGGCCAACGATATGGAGACGTTACGACAGGAGGTTTCCGTCGAGGTTCGCAAAATCTGTGCGGACCTGATGCGCAATGCGGATGAAGTGCGGTTACAGGCGCGCCAAAGTTCGTTGCTGAAAGAGGCTCTGACTGTTGCGCTGGCGCAGTACACAACTGGAAAGGCGCCGCAGGCGGATGTATTGCGCGCGCAGATGGCCTTGACCCGGCTGAACGAACAGCTCATCGAACTTGAAGAAGAGCGGGACAACGCGCGCGCTCAGTTGAATGCTTTGATGGGTCGGCCACCGGACGAAGCAATTGAAATTGCCGGCAGCTACGCGGTTCCTACCGCACTGCCTCCCATCGAGGAACTGGAGCGCACGGCCATCGAGCACCGCCCAGAGTTGACGGCTTTGCGCACGCAGATTGCAAAGTCCAGGGATGAAGCAAAGCTGACACGGCTGGCAATGAAGCCCGACTTCACTGTAGGCGTAGGGTACATGCTGATGCCAACCGGCTCGCTGGCGCGCAACGCGTACATGGGCGAAGTGTCGATGAACCTTCCCTGGCTGAATCGCGAACGCCATGACGGCGAAGCGAAGCAGGCCGATGCAGCGACGGATGTGTCGCAGGCGGAACTCGATGCGCGCGCATCAACGGTATTTCTCGAAGTCCGGCAAGCGCAGATCGAAGTGCTGGCCGCTGAGAAGCGCGTCAAGCTCTATCGCGACACGTTGCTGCCGGAGGCAGAAGCATCGTTCAAAGCCTCAACTGCCGCGTACCAGAACAACCGCGTCGAGTTTATGAGCCTGATCGACGCTCAGAATCTGCTGCTCGATATTCAGACCGCTTACTACAAGGCGTCAGCAGCTACGGACGAGGGCATGGCGAAGTTAGAACGCGCCATTGGCGCGCCGATTACGAAGACAACGAATAACAACCCGGAGAGGAGAAGCAAATGACAATGAAGGAAAAGAAGCTGTTCGCATTCGTTGTCGGCGCTGGAGTTTTGAGCGCGGCTCTGGTGGTCGGACTTTTGACAGCGAGGGAGATGCGTCCTGTTGCAGCGGCAGCGAATACGGCAAGCCCCGCCGTTTCCACTCGGTCCGATAACGGCCAGACCGCGCAACAAGGCACGGAGCCCGGCACGATGGTCGAGCTGACTCCAGCCGAAATTACTGCGGCGGGCGTGCAGGTGGCTGAGGTGCGCATGGCCGCACTCAAGACGGACATTGCCGCCTTTGGCCGCGTGGAGCAGCCGGAGGCGCAACTTGCCGCTGTGAGCGCGCGCATCAGCGGCCGCTTGGACAAGCTCTATGTGCAATACACTGGCGAGCGCGTGCGCAGCGGACAGCCTGTAGCCGACATTTACAGCCCTGAAGTTGTCACGGCCATCGAGGAGTATCACCTGGCAGAGGAGAGTCGCAATCAACTGAAGCAGTCGGACGATGCCTTTGCTCGCACACAGGCCGACGCGCTGATCAAGGCGAGTCAGCACAAGCTTGAGCTTTGGGGGATCAGCGTGAAGCAGTCGGATGCGCCGGAGAAAGACGGCGTCCCTCACGTCACTATATATTCCTATGCTTCTGGAACGGTTGTCGATCGCAAGGTAACGCAAGGCCAGTATGTGAACGCGGGCGACACACTGTTCATGGTCGCGGATCTCAGTCAGGTGTGGATCAAGGCGGATGTCTACGAGGAGCAACTGCCGCAGATTCGTCAAGGACAGGAGGTGGAGATTACCGCCGAGTCGCTGCCCAATAAAACTCTGCACGGTCATGTGGACTTTATCGAGCCTGCCGCCAATCCGCAGACGCGTACGGTTCCGGTCCATGTGCATGTCGCCAATCCGGAGATGCGGCTGCTGCCCGGAATGTTTGTCAGTGCTACATTTGTGAGTCGTGCAGCACAGCAATCGATCGTGGTTCCCCGCTCGGCTGTTCTCGACACCGGCACGCGCAAGATCGTATACGTGGCCAGGCTCAATGATGTATTCGAGGCGCGCGAGGTGCAAGTGGGCGCGGCGACGGAAGACCTGTTTCCCGTGCTGCATGGGTTGACGCTGGGCGACAGTGTAGTGCTCAACGGCAACTTCCTCATCGATTCGCAGGCTCACCTCGGCTCGGGAATGTCGGGGCTTTACGGCGGCTCGAAGGAATTTGCATCGGCACAGCAAACCCAGACCGCTGCGATCTCTCCAGCAAATCCAGGCGAGGAGCGAAGCGCTGCCAAGATCGACTTCCACTCTGATCCCAATCCCATGAAGGCCGGCGAAGACAATCAGTTCCACGTGACGCTTACTGATGCGGCCAGCAAGCCCATCTCCGATGCTCGCATTACGGTCACGCTCATCATGCCCGCGATGCCTTCGATGGGTATGCCAGAGATGAAAACCTCCTGTGAGTTAGTGTGGGGGGCCGGCAGCCAGATGTACGTGGGCAAGGGCCAGGCACCGATGGCGGGCACGTGGACCGTGCTTGTCGAGGCGCGCAAGAGCGGCAATGTGATCGCATCCATGCGCACACACCTCAGCGCCAGATAGGAGAGACCATGATCAACCGCATCATTGAATTCTCGATGAAGAATCGCTGGCTGATTCTGGCCATCTACGCTGCGTTCGCTGTGTGGGGCTATTGGGCGCTGCTGCATACGCCCATCGACGCGATCCCCGACCTGAGCGAGAACCAGGTCATCGTCTTCACCGAGTGGCAGGGGCGCAGTCCGCAAGAGGTCGAAGATCAGATCACGTATCCGCTCACCGTGAACCTGCAAGGGTTGCCGCACGTGCGCACGGTCCGCTCGGCATCGGCCTTCGGCTTCTCGATGGTGAACGTCATCTTCGAAGATTCGGTGGACATCTACTTCGCGCGCACCCGCGTGTTGGAGCGTCTCAGCCTTGCGGGCAGCTTTCTGCCGTCTGGCGTCACGCCGATGATGGGCCCGGATGCAACCGGAGTAGGCCAAGTCTTCTGGTACACCGTCGAGGGGCCATACGATAGCGGCACGCTTCACTCCATTCAGGATTGGTTCATCAAATATCAGCTCAACTCTGTGCCCGGAGTCGCCGAGGTCGCCAGTGTTGGCGGATTTCAAAAGCAGTACCAGATCGATCTCGATCCGATTAAGATGCGTGCATATAACGTCGCGCTGAAGGATGTCGTCGGTGCGGTCGAACGCAGCAACAACAACGTCGGTGCCAAGGTGATCGAGACTGGCGACACCGAGAACATGGTGCGCGGCATCGGTCTGATTCGCAGCCTGAAGGACATCGAAGAGATCTCGCTCGGCGCCTACAACGGCACTCCCGTCACTGTCGGCAATGTAGCCAGCGTGCAGCTTGGTCCCGAGTTCCGGCGCGGCGTTCTCGATAAGGACGGCAAAGAAGCCGTCGGCGGGGTCGTCGTCATCCGCTATGGCGCCAACGCGCGCGAGGTCATCGAAGCCATCAAGAGGAAAATCGGCGAGATTCAGCCCGGCCTTCCAACGGGCGTGAAGATCGTTCCCTTCTATGACCGCAGCATTCTCATCGACCATGCCGTAGACACGCTGCGCCACGCACTGATTGAAGAGATCATTCTGGTTACGCTGGCGCACATCCTCTTCCTTTGGCACTTTCGCAGCATTCTCGTCGTCACCATTCCATTGCCACTTGCTGTGCTGGGCGCGTTCCTGTTCATGAAGGGCGCGGGCATCTCGTCGAACATCATGTCGCTGGGCGGAATCGCCATCGCCATTGGCGTGCTTGTCGATGCGGGCATTGTAATGACCGAAAGCGTGATTCGCCAGGCAGAGCGATACGAAGAGGAGCATGGCAGCTATCGCGAGCACATCTGGGAGATTACGCTGAATGCGGCGCGACTCGTAGGCCGGCCCATCTCCTTCGCCATGGTCATCATCATTCTTGCATTCATTCCGGTCTTTGCGCTCACCGGCATGGAAGGCAAGATGTTTCATCCGCTGGCCTTCACCAAAACCTTTGCCATGATCTGTTCCACCATTATGGCCATTACGCTGGTGCCCGTGCTATGCACCTTTCTCATTCGCGGCAAGCTGCATCGCGAGGATGAGAATCTGGTGATGCGCCTGTTGCACGCCATCTACCGGCCCGTGCTGAGTTGGGCTTTGCGTCACAGGATCATCACGCTCGGTGTAGCATTGGCATTCTTCATCGCGGCCATCTATACCGCAACCACCATCGGTTCCGAGTTCATGCCTCCGCTGGATGAAGAGACGGCGCTCTTCATGCCTATCTCCGATCCGCGCATCTCTCTTACTGAAGCGACTAAGATTCTGCGCCAGCAGGATAACATCATCGCTGCCGATCCAGCCGTTGCAATGGTTGTTGGCAAGGTTGGCCGTGCGGACACTTCCACCGATCCGGCTCCTGTGAATATGAGCGAAACGACAATTACCTTCAAGCCGAAGGACCAATGGCCCAAGGGACTCACCAAGGACGCCACCCTCGCGCGGCTTGATGAAAAGCTACAGATTCCCGGCGTGACGAACATCTGGACACAGCCAATTCGCAATCGCATCGATATGCTCTCCACCGGCATCCGAACGCAGATCGGCATCAAGGTCTTCGGTCCCGACCTTAGCATGATCGAAGAGAAGTCGGAAGAGATCAAGGAAGTGGTGAGCCAGGTGCCCGGCGCGACCGACCTTTACGCCGAGCGCACCACCGGCTCACCGTATCTGGAGATGACCGTAGACCGGCCGATGGCGGATCGATATGGGCTGAATGTGGCCGATGTAGAGGACGCAATTGAAACTGCCGTGGGCGGCAAGAATCTGACCACCACCATCGAGGGACGGCAGCGTTTTCCCGTGCGTGTGCGCTACGCGCGGGACTTCCGCGAGAACCCGCAGCAGCTCGGCGATGTGCTTGTAACCGGCAGTAACGGAGCACAGGTGCCGCTCAACAAAGTAGTCACAATCAGGACAACCATGGGGCCATCCATGATCAGCAGTGAAAATGGCCTGTTGCGCGGCTCGGTGCTCTTGAACGTGCGTGGCCGCGATGTGGGTGGTTTCGTCGACCAGGCTCAACGAGCCGTGGCCCAGCAGGTGAAGATGCCTCCGGGATACTACATCGAATGGAGCGGTCAGTATGAAAATCAGATCAGTGCCCGCAAGCGTCTGGAACTGGTCATTCCCATCGTTCTCGCAGTAATCTTTGTCCTGCTCTATTGCACTTATGGCTCAGCCAAAGAAGCTGCGCACGTTCTGCTTGCCGTGCCATTCGCGCTGACGGGAGGCGTGTTTCTGGTCAAGGCGCTTGGGCTGGATTTTTCGGTCGCTGTGTGGGTAGGCTTCATCGCGCTCTTTGGAACCGCAGTGCAGACCGGCGTGGTGATGGTGATCTACCTCGAAGAGGCAGTTGCGCGGCGCAAGGCCATAGATGGTCGGCTCACCCGCGCTGGCCTGCACGCGGCCGTCATGGAAGGCGCGCTGCTGCGGCTTCGTCCCAAGGTGATGACCGTGGCCACTGTGGTTGCCGGCTTGCTGCCGCTGCTTTGGTCCACGCGCACAGGCGCCGAGTTCATGAAGCCGCTCGCCGCGCCTGTGCTGGGTGGAATGGTCAGCTCCCTCATTCACGTGCTGATTGTGACCCCCGTGATCTTCACCTGGCTGCGTGAGCGGGAGCTGCAACGCCAGTAGGCGAGACGCGGGCCCGCTTTATGTTCACGCCGCTGTGGCTGTTTTTAGGGATTCCAAGGTGGAATCGAGCTCAGCGCACTTGTGATTCGCCGCGCTGATATGCCATATGTGCACCCGGCCTTCACCCAAAAATACGCGGCAGGCTCGCACACGCTCACGGATTGCTTCAGATGCGGCCATCAAGAGCACCGCAATCGACCCGTCGCTTGTAGACGAGAAGAATGTATATCGGCACCTTGGTCCAGCCAGGGTTTATATCTCTGAGGCCTCAGCGATCCAGGCAATCAAGAGCGGTCAAATCGCGCCTGGCGATGTCATCGTCCTCATTTGCGGTGGGCTACTGGGCGCGGGCATGCAGGAGATCTATCAGATCACCTCGGCGCTCAAGCAGCTTCCCCACTGCAAGGACGTGGCTGTGTTAACCGATGCGCGCTTTAGCGGTGTTTCCACCGGAGCCTGCATCGGCCACATATCGCCAGAGGCGCTTGCAGGCGGACCAATCGACAAGATTCAGGATGGCGATCGGATTGAAATTGTCATCGATCGCGAAACGCTGACCGGCTCGCTCCATCTCGTTGGAGACGCAGAGGCGATCTTCGGCGCAGAAGAGGGCGGGCTCCGCCTTGCACAAAGGAAGCCCCGCGCGGACCTGCGCCCGCATCCCTGCTGCCCGACGACACGCGTCTCTGGGCCGCACTGGTGCAGACCAGCGGAGGCGTTTGGGGTGGCTGCGTCTATGACGTCGACAAGATCATTTCTCTTCTGGAGCGGAAACCATGAAGCTCTACCGTAACGGCAATGGACCTTACGTGGAACGCGACGGCAGCTACTACCATGTTCCCTTGCCTTCCTGGGATGTGATCGTTACGCAGGACGATTTACATGGGTACCTTCTCTCCATCATCAATAAGAGCGAAGCTGTGGCCGGCTTTGCGCCTGCGAGGATAGAAGCGCCAATCGGCAACCAGGAGGTGTGGGCCGCGGGTGTCACGTATTACCGCAGCCGCAGCGCGAGGATGGCAGAATCAAAGGATGCCGGTGGTGGCGATTTCTACGATCGCGTCTATTCGGCGGAACGCCCGGAGCTGTTTTTCAAGGCCACGGGGCGCGCTGGGTGTATGGCGGGAAGGAGCTAGGCCGGGGAGGCGGTCCTAGTGCGTTCCGGCCTGCTGGCCGTGCAACTCGGTTTGGAAAGCATGCTCGCGGTTGGCAATGTAAGCCTTGTAGCCGGCCGGATCGATGAAGGCGTCGCGGTCGCCTGCCTTCCAGCGGGGGTACTTGGCGGTCAGATCGAAGTAGCCGCCATGGGCACCGAGGAAGATGTCGCAGGGCAGGAAATTGAGGACTGCGAAGCCGTGCTTGTAGTCCTCGGCGATACGGGGGTAGGCCTTGTTGCCGACGAGCTTGTAGCCCGCATTGACATTGGGGCTGCCGACGATGACGGTGTGGAGGGTGCGGCCGGATTCGGTTTCGTCGAGGGTCCAGGTGGTGGTTCCTTTGGTGTGGCCGGGGGTGAGGTGGGCGGTAAGGACTGTGCCGCCAAGGGCCACCGTGTCGCCGTCGTGCAGGATGCGGTCGACATGGGTCGCCGGAAAGTGCATGTCGGCTTGGTCGCCGTATTGGAAGTCGGTTTTGCCGCCAGACTCGACGACGGAGACGTCGGCGTCCATGACATAGTATTTGGCGCCGGTGAGCTGCTTGATGCGGGCGCTGCCGGCGCAGTGGTCATAGTGGGCGTGGCTGATGAGCAGGATCTTGACGTCGCTAAGATGGAAGCCGAGGGTCTCGATGCTCTGCTTGATGAGGGGCACGCTGGATTCAAGGTTGCTATTGATGAGAATGTCGCCCTGGAGCGTGACGAGGAGATAGGAGGCGAGGTCTTCGCTGCCGACATAGTAGAGGTTGCCGGCGATGCGGAAGGGGGGAAAGGGTTTGGTCCAGCCGGGAGTCTCGAAGGGGGTCTGGGCGGCGAGCAAGAGGGACGCGGCGAGAAGTACGAAAAGGAAGACTGGCCTGAGCCAGGAGGAGGGTGTGGGCTTCCCACCCTTGCGCGAGAAAAGACGCGCAAGGATGGGGCACGGGGCCGGATTGTTGGAATTCATTTTGCCTCCGCGGAGTTGGTTTGATTTCTTAACCGGAATCTCCATTTTGAAAACAAGTTCCCGGCAATTGTATGCCCGTTGACGTAAATTGCAAGACCAACGCGATAGTTTCAAGGGAAAAGCCGGGCGATTCACTGCCGTCCTTGCCTCGCCCGCCTCATCGAGAGCCCTCCAAGTCAATTGCGCCGACACCTATCCATCCTCCTTTTCCCTCCGTGATTCGGATTCGCGGCGTTGCGGTCGGTCGGCTAGTCTGCCGGAAGCTGCAACATCACGATCCTGCGCAACATCGCCAAGAACCGTGCTTTCGTCAGGTGTCCTTCCGCCAACATCATGCAGTAATATCGCGCATGTTGTACCAGCCGCCCGCCCGTCTTCCCCAACCGTTGTTGTAGGCTGGTCAACGACCACGTACCGATTCCCTTCGGCAGCACCAACCACCGCCACAGATTGCCCACGTTGTATGCGATCACGCTCAACCACAGCCGCACCTCTTTAGACCGGAACCTATGGCAACTCAGCCGCGGCATCTTTACCGCTTGTTTCCCCTCTTTGATCCACTGCTCGGCCGTTCACCGCTTGTTGTAGAACCGTACCACCGCCCGGCTCGGCGTCTCCGGATTGGTCACGATGAACCCGATGCTCGGGAACAACTCCCGGGCATGATGCTCAACCTTCGCCAATACTCGCCGTGCCGTCGTCCAACTGGCGGCCCGATAGAGGAAGCCCATGTGCCACACGACAGGTTTATGAGCCGGACGACCTACTGGCCGAATGAGCAACTCTGCATGTCCCGCAACAGGCAGTCATTGGCAGGAATCCGAATCGCGTGATTCACCCCACGCTCTTCCAATGCTTCGTAGATATCGAGCTTGGCTTCGTCTGGCCGGATTTTCACTCGCAACGCTGACCGCCCTAAAGTTGATAAGAGGCTCGAGCAGCGTGCGGCGACTGCGACAACGTCGGGCGCCTGAAATCAGTGTGGGTTCATGCATTCTCAGGTGGAAATATCATTTGCAGACAGATCATGAGTGTCACCTGTCACGAGGTTCTTTCTTATTCAAACACAATCGCGTATTCCTGGCCTGGCTTGAGGTGGACCTGCCAGACGCCGTCGGATTCAATCGCTGGCACGGTTCGGCCAGCCAATTGAATTCTGGCGATGCGTTGGCCGTGCGGCGGCCGCAGTTTGAACTCGCCAGCGACGCCCGGGCGCAACGCTGCGGAGACCGCCCGGCCGTCCTTCCACGATGCGTCCACCTCCACGTTCCCGCGGGCGCGGAGTCCGCGAAAGTAGCCTTCCGGCCAGGCCGACGGCAACGCCGGCAGAAATGCGATTTCTCCTGAGTGGTTCTGCAAGAGCATTTCGGCGATCCCGGAGGCCGCGCCGAAGTTGGCGTCGATCTGGAAGAACCAGCGATTGGCGTTCAGCAGACTTTCGGCCGAATTAGAGAGGAGGTATTGGATGTGCCGATAGGCGTGGTCGCCGTCTTCGAGCCTCGCCCAGAGGTTCACGTACCAGGCCGCGGGCCAGTCGTTTCTGCCTGCGCCATTCTGCACTCTCCGCTCGAGTGAGATCCGCGCAGGCTTCTGTTGCGTCAGAAGCGGAACGGCGTCGCCAAAGATCTCGATACCCCAATCTCCAGAGCTGGCGCGGACAAACGCGACGGATGCGCCGTTTGCAAGCTGTCCCAGTGCGATGCGGTCGGCTGCGGCCGTGCCCGCCTGCTTCTGCTGTGCTACCGCCGGAGGCGCGATAGATAGTCACAGCGTGGGCGAACTTCGCCCGCACCGGCAACCCCAGCCAGCCAGGCTTGACCTGGACGCCGACTGACCCGGATAGCTGCAAGACCATGGTCTTCGACAATGAATGCCGCATGGTCGATGATCCTGAGGGCGATGTGCGCAAGATCATCCTGAACTGATCGACCGACCGCGTATGCGGCTGTGTTCAGGTCCATGCCGAAGCTTTCCTGAGCATAAAGCTATGCGTGCTGGGGCGATCAGCCGCTGCGCCAGTTCGGCATGAATGCGCCAGACGCAGCTCTCATTGGCCGCGGCCAGCGTGGAGCACCGTACAGAAGCGCTAAAACCCAGGTGATAGAGTTCGGTCGGTTGCGCGCCCAGACAGGCTTCGATGTCGCGCAGACTTTCGCACAGGGTCAACTGTGCGAAAGCCATGGTGCGAAACTGCTCGGCGCAACTGAGGCTGCGCACCCGGAGATCACCGCCATACCGGGCCACGCTGCGGGAAAATGAGGTCCAGGGAAGGAAAGCGATCAACTGCGCGAACAGCACCTTGCCAGTGTTCACCGCTGCCTCCAAAACCAACCAATCTCTGGAAACAGCATCACTCCAAATTCAAATCGACGCCATAAAACGGCGGCAACTCACAGAAAGTCAATAGGTTACGGCGGGCGACTGACACGTTAACCGGACAGTAGTAATACATCTAATAAATCGATAAATTAGTTGCAAAAATACAACTTGTCCTACAAGTTTATTTGTGGATATTATGCGTCCGGGTCAAATTTTAAGCAAACACGGCGAGCCCAGATTCCCGGAACACCGTGGTTCGAACCTGAGAAGTAAGCATTTCAGGAAGATCGCCAATCTTTGCGAAGCAGGCTTTGATCGGGCAAACGCTTACTAGCGGAATTTGAACATTCAAAACAAGTGTGGGTATCGTTCGTTGTCAATCGGAAGAAAGGCTGCTCTCAGCAGAGGAAGGTAAGGTCGACCATGTCGAACAATCATGCCGGTGATGCATTAAGAAATGGACGCTTTGCGTCCTTTCTCTTTTCCAATTCCCAGGTCACAGAGACATCGCTCGGTCGTGCGCAGATGGCTCTGAAAACCTTCGAGAGTCTCGGACGGTGCAGTGCGTTCATAGCCTGCTGCATCTTTGTGTTCATCTTCGCGATGTCGTCAGCTGCCAGGTTGTCTGCGCAGACCGCCGGCACGATCTCAGGACACGTTGCCGATACGACGGGCGCGGTTATTCCTGGAGTGGCCATCACGCTCACGAATACGGGTACTAGCGCGACGCGCTCCACGGTCACCACCGGTTCAGGCGACTACCTTTTTCCCGACGTTCCGCCGGGAATCTATAACATTTCGGCCACGCTCGCGGGCTTCAAGACCGACTCGAGTAATAACGTGGAAGTGCAGGTACAACAGTCGGTTCGTCTGGACTTCATCCTGCAGGTGGGAGCGGTAACACAATCGGTAATTGTTACAGGCGCTGCTGCGCTTCTACAGGCTGAAAACTCCACCCTTGGTACCGTGATTGAGAATGAGGCCGTAAACGAGCTTCCGCTGAACGGCAGAAACTATCTTTCACTTGTAGCTCTCTCGTCCAACGCCAACACGCTTGCACCGGCATCAGGTCAGGCCAGCGCGCGTATGGGCACCGAGCGCGCCACGCAGTCAATCTCAGTCGGCGGCCAGCGAATCATGTGGGACTACTACACGCTGGACGGCGTGAACAATACCGACCCTGATTTTGTAACCTATGTCGCGCTGCCCTCACTGGACGGCATTCAGGAGTTCAAGGTTCAAACGGGCGTTTATCCGGCTGAGTTCGGTCACGAGGCGACGCAGGTCAACGTGGTCAGCAAAGGCGGCACCAACACCTATCACGGCGCCATGTACGATTTCATCCGTAACAACACCGCGGATGCAAATCCTTACTGGTTCCCGTACAACGCCGCCCCCCTTCAGGTATACCCCTTCAAGTGGAACGACTACGGATTCGAACTCGATGGACCCATCAGAATTCCCAAACTTTACAACGGCAGAGACAAATTTTTCTTCATGGTCGACGACGAATGGAGGAAGATCCGCCAAACTAATCTGGGCAGTGCAACTCTGCCCTCTCCAGCCATAGCGGGTGGCGATTTCACGGGCTTCACCACTGCCGCCGGAACTCCGGTCATCATCTACGATCCGGCAACCGGAGACGCCAACGGCTTCGGAAAGACGCAGATCTCCTGCAATGGCCATCTGAATGTCATATGCCCCAGCCGAATCGCCCCCCAGTCCACGGCGTTGCTGCAATACCTGGGGACAAGCACGACACCGTTCTACTCGAGTGGTTCAGTGGTTGCGAACTACGGGTACACCATCAAGGGACCACAGGATCGTCAGGGCTTGACCGTCCGTGGAGATTACATCCAGTCCCAGAAGTCGCAGTATGCCTTCCGCTACAGCTCAGGGAACGAAAGCATTTTGAATACGGGATTCATGGGAGCGGGCAGCAAGATCATTACCAACTACTACCAGTACATGGGCTCCAACACATGGACCTTAACACCCCACATCGTCAACGAAGCACGCTTTGGCTATACCCACTTCTTCAACTCTCTTGGTTTGTTGGCGGCGTACACGACTGACGTGGTGACCGGACTCGGGATTCCGGGCCTCAAAGGCGGCGACCCTTCAACATGGGGCATTCCAGATGTGGCCTTTAACTCGGGACCGGCGGGTACAACAAAGAGCATTTGGGGCGCTGCGGGCGGCTTAGGGGATCGCGGCGGGGATGGGCCCTACGTTGTGCCTGATCCTACCGGGCAGATCGTCGATAACCTCTCCTGGGTGAAGGGCAAGCATGCATTGCGCTTCGGTTTTGAGTACAACCGGCAGACCTTCAACCAGTTGGGCAACCAGTTCTCGCGCGGGCAATTCAGCTCCGAGCCCATTTCTACCGCCCTCCAATCGGGCACACCCGGACACGCTACGCTTTCTGGCGGCGACGCGCTCGCTGACTTCCTGCTCGGCGATCTTTACCAGGCGACGACTGCAGTGGCTGTCGCGGATGCGAACTACGTGCGCAACGTATGGGTCTATTACGGAGACGACACCTACAAGATCACCCCCAAGCTCACGATTTCAGCGGGCCTCAGGTACGAACTGACCCCTCCCTGGAACGATACGTTTGGCAATGACTTCAACATCGATGTCCAGGTGATGCCGAAGCTGGGCGACACCAGCACCACATACCCGCAGAGCCAGTGGCCCTTCTATGTCCGCCAGGGCAATTGTTCACCTGCAAATGTGTATCAAGGCCTATCGATCAGGTGGATAACTCCCCTCGGTCCGCCGCCGGTTTGCAGCAACGGAACATTGCCCAATGGTCCACTCCTGGATACCCAGCACCTCAATTTTGCGCCGCGCCTGGGCATCTCTTACTCACCGAACTTCAAGCTGGTTGTTCGCGCCGGCTACGGCATCTTCTACACCCAGGACATTGGCAATGCGTACTTCGACATGGCGCGCAACATCGCCGGCCGTGTGACGTATACAAATACGGACTCGGCCTCGGGAATTTTCGGTAATTCCAGCCTTACCTGGGCCAACGCAACGCCGGGTGCCAGCGGTGGTGCAATCGCAAATCTTCCTCCGAGCACCGCATTCGCGAACGCGGTCAGCCACAAGACCAGTTACACCCAGCAGTTTATGCTCAACATCCAGCAGCAGATTGGACAGAACTGGTCATTCGAGGCGGGATACCAAGGTGCGCTGAGCCGTCATCTTTATGGGTTCAAAAATGCAAACGTGGCGACTCCATACGGATACATCGGTAGTGGCACTGCGACTTCAGTCGCCTCCCGGACCCCCTTCGCGAACATGGGGGGGATCCAATATGTGCACGACTGGGGCACTGCCAATTACAACGCGTTCAGCATAAAGGCTACCCGCCGCTTCAGCAACGGCCTCAACGTGATCGCTTCGTACACCCTGGGCAAATCCCTCGACGAAACCAGCGGTGTTCGTAGCCAGGGAAATGAACAATTGTTCCCCCAGAACAACGAGTGCCTCTACTGCGACTACGGCCGTTCCGCATTCGATGTTCACAATCGGATCGTTGGCTCGGCACTCTACGAACTGCCAATCGGACCCGGCAAGTTGTTGCCGGTTCATAACAAAGCCTTGATTGCGGCGATTGGCGGCTGGCAAGTGGGCGGCATCTTTACCCACCAGACCGGCGCTGTCGGGTTCCCCCTCCTCGGTTATGACAACGCCAGTATTGCTAACCCGGGCGGCAACATGGATCGGCCCAATGCAACCGGGGTCAGCCCTTACCTCAGCGGGAGCGCGAGGTCGCTGAACGTATGGGTAAATAAAGCCGCCTACACTCCCGCTGCTCCCGGTTTCTACGGAAACGTGCAGCGCGGCAGCTTCACGGGCCCGGGATTAACCAACCTGGATGCCTCGCTGCACAAGCAGTTTCTGATGCCCTACAACGAAAAGCATCAGTTGTCGATTCGTTTCGAGGCATTCAACGCCCTCAATCACCCCAACTGGAGCAATCCGAATTTGACCTACAGTTCCTCCACCTTCGGCCGCATCGGCGGCACGACGACCGCCATGCGCCAATTGCAACTCGCGGCGAAGTACCAGTTCTAGTTCGCGGCAGTAGTTAGGTTGTTGATTGATGAATTGAATCTGATTTCTCCGGGCCGGAGATTCTTGCCAGCCCGAGTGGTTTCAATCACTCGGCTAGCTTAGATCTCCGGCGCCTTGTTTATTGGCGCAGAGCATTCACCACGGATGGGTGTTGCATTCCTGGCCCATTAGCGGCCAGTCCCGGATCGATCCGTGAAGTGAAGGCGTTCTAAAGGTTTTACAATTTCTTTTCATTCGCTGGAGTGTTCTGTGATGCGTCGATTGTCCTTGATCTTTGTGTTTGTTGGGGCGACCGCTCTGCCGATGACAGCCCAATCGGTGTTTCCGATTCGGCCGGATGACCCTCATGCGGTGTACCTGGAGCGTGGGAGCTTCGGCGCTGCCGCGGATGGCAAGGGAGACGATACGGCGGCGATCCAGACAGCGATCGATCGCGTGCAGGAGACAACGGAGCAAGGCATAGTTTTTATCGCGGAAGGGAGATATCGGATCAGCCGGACGATTCACCTTTGGTCGGGGATACGGCTCATCGGGTATGGCGCACATCGCCCCGTGTTTGTTCTGGGAGCAAACACACCCGGGTTCCAGGAGGGCCATGAATTTCTTGGGACAGGCCGATACATGTTGCAGTTTGCCTCGCGGCGTCCGGCGGCGGGAGAGCCCATAGTCGATGCGAACGAGTTTACATTCTATAGCGGAATCAGCAATCTGGACTTCGAGATCGGCGAGGGCAACCCAGCGGCAATTGCGGTACGGTTTCACGTGGCGCAGCACTCATTTCTTCAGCACATGCGGTTCCAGGTGGGCGATGGACGGGCAGCGCTCGAGGACGTGGGGAACGGAGCCATCGACCTTCAGATCGAAGGAGGCGATTATGGCATTATCTCGGTACGGACGTCGCCAGCATGGCAGTTTCTGCTGATGGATTCGAGCTTGACGGGGCAGAGACGCGCGGCAATTCATACGCAGGAAGTCGGCATGACTCTGGTGCGCGACCGAATTGCTCGAACGCCGGTAGCGGTCGAGATTTCCCATGGGATGGCGGAGCAACTGTTTGGACGCGATCTCGTGCTGGAGGATATTGGCCGGTCGGCGGTGGTGCTTGGCGATGCGCGGAAAGCACATCACGAAGTCACGCTGGACCATGTTGTGTGCAAAAACGTGCCTCAGATAGTACAGAGTAAAACTGGCTCGGATGGGATGTTTGCAGTGAAGGGGAGTCCCCACCCCTATGTCGAGGAGCACCTGACCATCGGAGTAGACATTGGCCCCGACGGCCGTGAGCGCGGCGTGCAGGTTCGGCATCGTGAACGCGTCGGGTCAGGCAAGGCCGTGGCCTCCGATGTTCCGTCATTGCCGTCGATGCGGGAGTGGGTGAACGTGCGGACGCTCGGCGCGAAAGGAGACGGGTCGGACGACACGGCGGCGCTACAGGCGGCGATCGATGGGCATCGGGTGCTTTATTTCCCGAGCGGCACCTATCGGGTGACGAACACTCTGAGGCTGCGGGCAGATAGCGTGTTGATTGGCTTCAACCCTACGACCACGCTGATTACGGTGACCGATGAGGCGGCGAAGTTCACGGGGGAAGGTGAGGCTGTGCCGGTAGTGCAGAGCGCGAAGGGTGGAGCAGCGGTTCTTACCGGGATCGGGATCGATACCGAGGCCATGGATCGGCGGGCGGCGGGGCTGGTGTGGCGCGCTGGCCCTGGCTCCATGGTGGAGGATGTGAACTTCATGCGCGGGCCAGAACGCAGAAACCCCGTGCGGAACCCGAATCTTCCCAGAGCCGCTCGGCCGCCACAGAATTTCGCAGTGAATGTGGGAACGCAATATCCGAGTCTATGGGTGAAGGATGGGGGTGGCGGGATCTTCCGTGGCATTTGGACGGCGAATACGCTGGCGAAGGCGGGGTTGCTGGTGGAAAACACAACAACGCCGAGCGTGGTTTACCAGATGTCTTGCGAGCACCATATGCTCCACGAGACGCAGTTCCATCATGCATCGAACTGGACAGTGTATGCGCTGCAGACGGAGGAAGAAAATCCGGCTGGCGCGGATGCCTTTTCATTGGACCTGAAGGACGCGCATCACATGATATTCGCGAACTTGTTTATGTATCGGGTCTCGCGAAATGTGCTGCCCAAGCTGAATGCGGTGGAAGCGGCGGATTCAACCGATATTCACTTTGAGAATGTGCATGACTTCAGCATGACGCGGCTGGCGTTCGATAACAGTGTCTTTGATCAGACCAGCGGTGTCCGGGTTCGGACGCATGACTTCACAGTGTTCACGCTGAACTCTGAACTCAAGCCTGCGGCTCCGCTGCCTCTACCTGCGGGTGTTTTTGCGCCCGGGGCAAGGCTGGAGCAGCTTGCAAGCGGTTTCAGTAATCTCAGCGGACTCGCAGTTGACGATGGCGGGCATCTGTATTTTACCGATGCGGCGATGCATCGGATTTACAGATGGAACGCGGATGCGAAGAAGGCTGAAGTCCTGACGGACGCAGTGAAGACGCCGATGGCTGCGGGGTTTGCAGCGGACGGATTGTTATTGGCTCTAGATTACAGCCGGTCCGTTTTCGGAGTGGACACGAGGACGGGAGAGGTGAAGAAGATCGAGGCCGCAAGCGCGCCGGTGAGTGGGACGAGTCTGATGCTGCCAGTCGGATTCCACAACAGCATAGAGACGCTGGCGCGGCAGATGGAACATCGGGGGGTGATCTACGCGCCGCGCAGCAACATGGCGATCGTGGCGGAGGTTAACGACGAGGCGCGGAGCTACTTTTATGCTCCGGGAAGCACATGTGCCATCATGGCTGGGGGAAACTGGCAGCCGATGCTGCAGGCATCCCAGTGGCAGCTCTTCCATATCGGCGACGAGCACCTCGCGGTAAGTGAGGAGGATGACACCGTCTATCGTTTGAGACTCGACAGCTTGGAGCATGTTACCGCAACGGGGTTCGCACCGCGCGGCGGGTCCAGTGTTGTGACCGATGCAGCCGGAAATGTGTACGTGGCTGAAGGCCAGCTTTACGTTTACGACGCTAGCGGACAGGAGATTGGTGTGGTGGAGATTCCGGAGCGGCCGGGTAGCCTGGCGTTCGGAGGGTCGGATAAGAAAACCCTGTTTATCGCGGCCCGTGGTTCGCTCTTTTCGCTGCAGACAGCGGCTGCGGGACGGTAGCACCCGGAGTCTTGTGCTGGAATGTGTGGTTAAGGAACATTAGGTCGTCTACTCGTCAGTAACTTATCGGTAAACAGGCTTTAGGCATTTGTGGGCTTATTCGTCCGCAGACAACGGATGATTCCAGCCGATACCAGCAGCGACATCGACATCGTCAAGAACCCGGCGCGGGCATTGCCAGTTAGGGCCTGTAGCCAGCCCACCAGCCATGTGCCGACGAAACCGCCTATGGCTCCAAAGGTGTTGATCAACGCCATCACTTCTCCGGCGACGGTTTTGGGCAGCATCTCGGGCACGATGGCGAAGAACGGGCCGTAGGGAGCGTACATGGCTCCGCCGGCGACGATCAGGGAGACATATGCCAGCCAGAAGTGGTTTCCCGAAGTCGCGCAGGAACTGAACAGCGCGACTCCGGAGAGCAGGAGGAACGGCCAGATAAAGATCTTGCGATTGAGCGCGCGGTCGGAGAAGTGCGCGACCAGCAACATCAGAACCACGGCCAGCAGAAACGGAGCGGCGCTTAACAGGCCGATTGTCTCGATGCCGCGGGCCGATCCGGAGCGGATCATCTCGGGAATCCACAAGACGAGGCCATAGACACCGAAGCTCCAGAAGAGATACTGGATGCAGAGAAGGATTACGCCGGGGACGCGGAGCGCGGAGGCGAGATTTCTTTGCGGAGGGAGCACAGTTTGCTCAAGCTCCAGCGCGGCTTCAAGCTGACCACTGCTCGCTTTGCCCAGCCAAGAGGCCTGGCGCGGGCGGTCGCTGGCTACAACGATCCACACAACGGCCCATACGATCGAGGGGATGCCTTCAAGGATGAAGGTCTTCTGCCAGCCTACGGCTTTGATCAGGAAGCCGGTGACGGCAGCCATCCACATGACGGTAACCGGGTTGCCGAGGATGAGGATTGCGTTGGCTCGCGAACGCTCCTGGCGCGTAAACCAGTTGGTCAGCAGGATGAGCATGGACGGGAAGATGAGGCTCTCGGCCACGCCCAGCAGCGTGCGGTCGACGACTAGAAGCCAATAGTCCCGGATGATGCCGGTGAGCGCGGAGAGCACTCCCCAACTGAGGAGCGCGAAGAAGATGAGCCGCGTGGCGCTCTTGCGCTGTGCGTAGGCGGCGGCGGGAACCTGGAAGAGAAAGTAGCCGAGAAAGAAGACCGAGCCGAGAAATGCCGCGCGCGATTCTGTGATGCTGAGCGATTTGGCGAGGCCTGCCGCGGCGCCGAATCCGAAGTTCGACCGGCCGAGATAGGCGAGGCTGTAGGTGAAGAAGACCACCGGCATGAGGAAGAGCCAGCGGCGGCGCAAACCGCGCCCCTGCTTCACCGCATCCTGGACTTGTTCATGGGGCACGCAAGTGTTATAACACCTCTGAGTGCGAGCGCTCCAATCCGGAGTGCTTCTCTACACCAAGCTCACGTCTCACCCTCGCCGGCAACCATCTCACAGCCTGAAACTGGGGAATGGCAAGTTCGAAACCGGGTTTGACGATATCGGGCTTGGGCTTATAACATGTCATACAACTTCAATGACAAGCGTACATCTAACCAGTGTGCAGCGCGCCGGCGTGAAGAATCATGTTTTCGAGCAGCTCCGGGACCAGATCATGGAGCGGAATTGGCCTCCCAGCGCAAAGCTCCCCTCGGAGAAAGCCCTTGCCGAGGCGCTCGGAGTGAGCCGTGTCTCGATCCGGGAGGCCCTGCATATGCTGGTGTCCCTCGGACTGTTGGAGACAAGGCACGGCGGGGGCACGTACGTGCGCGAATACTCCGGGGAGATCCTCTTCAATCCCCTTCTTCCCATGCTCGCCCTCGACACGCCGGACATCCTCCACGTCCTCGAATACAGGAAGATCGTGGAGAAGGGAATCGTGTCCCTCGTGGTAAAGCGCGCGGGAAACGCGGAGATAACAGAGGAGCTGGAACACACCTTGCGGGCCATGGAGGGACACAAGAACGACGTGCGCGCCTTCGCCCAAGCGGATCTGAGCTTCCATCTCGCTTTGGCAAAGGCGACGGGAAACCCTGTCGTCGTGAAGGTCAACGCCATCATCACGGACATCCTGAAGGTCTCGATGTACGGCATCGTGGACTTGCTCGGCACACAGGACGGCCTGAACTATCACCGGAGGATACTGGATGCGATTAAGGCCCAGGACGGACCCCTGGCGGAATCCCTCATGGAGGAGCACGTCGAGCGTACGATCCGGAGGTTGAAATGCATGCGCGGCGGGGATCGGAAGTCCCGCGCCGGGAGGAAGACGGATGGCAAAGCCTGACGAGATTCGGAGGATCGAAAGGATCGCATGCGACCTGCGGGCCGACGTGGTGAGGATGATCGGCGTCGGCAAAGTGGGACACCTGGGTGGTTCG
>JBKQRH010000176.1:0-7016 GCA_052326045.1 Occallatibacter sp.
CTCGTCTTTCCACACGACAACTTCAATGACATCTCCCGGGCCCTTGCCGATTTGCGCGCGAATGGACTTCAACAAGCCCAGCATATGACTCGCATCTCCGCACTTCATCAGAGAGCCAGTGTAGGGCACATCATTGAAGGTCGCCTTTACGGGCACTGCCCCCTTCGTGCCGAACTCCTTTACGACACTGAAAGGGAAGATCACGGCAGCGCCGCCTCCTAATTCCGCTTGAATGGCCGCTTTGAACTTGTATCTCTTCATCGCTCCACCGACTTCGGAATCTTCGCCTTCCAAACAATCTTCCCTCCTGGCCGCGCAGCTTAGCGGGGATGCGGCACGGAGAGAAGAATGGAAACAGACGATCGAACGCTGTGAAAGCTCAGCTCTTACACCAGCTTGGCGTCGAGGACGATCTCGGTGTTGTTGGCGAAGAGCTTGGAGATGGGACAGCCTGCCTTGGCATCGGCCGCGGCCTTGTCGAAGACTTCTTTTGAAGCGCCGGGGACGCTGGCCGTGGTGGTGAGCGCGATCCTGGTAATGGCGAAGCCGCCCTCGACCTTGGCCAGTGAGACAGCCGCGTGGGTTTCAATTTTTTTCGGGGTGAGGCCCGCGCCGCCCAACTGCGCGCCCAGAGCCATGGAGAAGCAACCGGCGTGGGCCGCCGCGATCAGCTCCTCGGGGGTGGTGCCGCTGCTGGCGCCTTCAAACCGCGTGGCGAAGGAGTAGTTCGCGTTGCTCAGCACCCCCGTCGCCGTGGAGATTGTGCCCTTGCCTTCCTTCAGTGAACCTGTCCAAACCGCGCTTGCCTTGCTTGCCATTGTTCCTCCTTGGGGAATTTGAAATTCGGTTGTTTTGTCTGGAGCGCCGACGCGGGGGAAGTCCGGGCGGCACTAGGGAGTTGATGCATCAGGCGCCTGTGGGGATGCCGCGGCGCGGAATGCTCTCCTCTTATGCTAATCTGTCGGGCATGTTGCCGCAGCGGCCGCGCGCCCTCGATCCCGATTTTGCGTTTAATTCCAGTCATGGCGAGGCCGATGGTCCCAACACGCAGCCCGCCGCGCAGCCGGTGGAGCATGCCTGCCAGATTTGCCCCAATTGCGGGCACCGACTCACCGGCTACCACTGCAAGCTGGTCTGCACGCAATGCGGATATTACCTGAGTTGCGCGGACTACTACTAGCAAGGCCTACCCTTTGCATGCACACCGATTGGAATCGAGGAGCGCGACCTCATGCGCTCGGAGGCTAAAGCCCAAGATATTGAGGCGTTCGAGGTGGCGCGGCTGAAGCCTCGCTTTATCAAAACAGCGGGAGAGATGAATTCATTTGACTTGCGCAGAGGTTTCCCAGTCCGTCTCAGGGGCAATTGCGTCGAGCGGGGCGGTGGGCAGCAGGCGGGCGCGGGCGAGGACCTTGCGGGTCAGGCCGGTGAGCGCCATGCCGGCGGCTTCACCGAGCGGAACCCAGCGCCGCTCGCCGCCTGCCACGGTCATGGCGTCGATATCGTCTTCAAAGACGGTACGGACGCGGACGTAGTAGTTGACCTGCATGATGGTGTGGCGGACGTTCATGCGCAGCTCCTGCTCGGGGACGGCGGGGTCCAGCAGAGTGGGCAGCTCCCACAACCCCGGCATCACGGTGAGCGAGGCGGGCCGCTGCTCGAGCAGCACCTCGCGGCCGCTCTGGCCGGGTCCGTTCTTCGGATTCTGGCTGATCCGCACCGAGAGCGCGTGGGCCACCTCGCGGCTCAGCATGGGGGGCCGCGACGGCGTCTTGTGCTCGCCCTGGGTTTCGCAGTAGGCGGCCACCGGGCACGCCAGGCACTGCGGATTGCGGGGCAGGCAGACAGTCGCGCCCAGCTCCATCAGCGCCTGGTTGAAGTCGCCGGGCCGCGCGGGGTCCAGGAGCTGAGTGACCAGATCGTCAATCTTGCGCCTGAGGGCTGCGCCGCCGCCGGTGCGGCTCCCGGCACCCCAGCCTTCCAGCCGGCACAGCACACGCTCCACGTTGCCATCCACCGCGGCCACTGGTTCGCCGTGGGCGATGCTGGCGATGGCGGCAGCCGTATAGGCGCCGATGCCTGGAAGCAGGCGCAGCTCGCCCGAGCTTACCGGCAGGTTGCCCTGGTGATGGCTGGCCACATACTGCGCCGCCTTGTGGAGCATGCGCGCGCGGCGATAGTAGCCCAGGCCGCTCCACAGCGCCAGCACCTCCTGCTCCGGAGCCAGGGCCAGCGAAAGTAGCGTGGGAAAGCGCGCCATGAAGGCCTGGTACCGCTCGACGGCCACCGCCACACGGGTCTGCTGCAGCATGATCTCCGAAACCCAGATGGCGTAAGGATCGGCGCTGCGCCGCCAAGGCAGGTCGCGCCGGTTGCGCGCATACCACGCCAGCAATTGGCGGCGCAGGCTGGCGATTTCAGAGCGATCGCGGTCCGGCCTGGCCATCTTGACCATAGGCTCAGCTTACGGCATTTGGGCCTGAATCGGTTATTCCCCGGCGCGGCGCGCAAGGGTCGCGTTTCGCCGTGTGAGACTGCGCCAGCCGTCGCAGGGTCACTTCACCCGAGCAGATGCCGCACCCGATGCGGCCGTCCACTGCAAGGCCCATGCTGAAGGAAGAGGCTTCCAGGATGTCCTTTTCGGTCGAGAGGCTCGCTGGTTCCCATTTCCGTAACATCCGTTCAAGGAAATTGTTTCGCGCTGGTCTCAAAAGGCTTTCTGGGGTAAAGTTACGAGCAAGTACGCTGCCCCATGCAGCGCCGCATACGCAGGCGCCGTGGAGAAAGCGTGACGGCCCCCGGACCGTTACGCCTGCGGGCAGCACCCCCAAGAGACCGGGCAATCCCCTGTTTGGAGGCTCCCCCTTGAAACGTATCCCACTCTTCCTATCGCTCGTTCTGATGGCCGCGCCTTCAGCCATCATGGCTCAGTCGTTCATCTCTTCTTCCAGCCTGGTTGGCGCGGAATCCAGCCCGGAGGGATCGGCTGGCCAGGTGGCTTCGCCCGTCAAGGGTTCGTTCGGCTCCGCCCAACCGATTTCGCGGGTGGCCTTCAGCGGCGGCGTCTCTCCGCTGGGCATCCAACTGCAACTGGCGACCAACCTGAGCAGCTACTTCAACGTGCGCGGCACGGGCAACTTTTACAACTACTCCACCGACTTCACAAGCAACGGGATTACCGCCAACGCCAAGCTGAACCTGGCTTCCGCCGGCGCCGCGCTGGATATCTATCCCTTTCGCCAGGGGTTTCGCATCAGCCCCGGCGTTCTGCTGTACAACCAGAACCAGGTCACAGCCACTACCAGCGTGGCGGGTGGAACCAGCTTTACTTTGAACGGCACCACCTACTACTCGGCCAATGCGAATTCGACTACGGGCGCCACTCCCGTGAACGGAAACGCGACCCTGGGCCTGAACACCACCAAGCCGGCTTTCACCATCACCACAGGCTGGGGCAATATGATCCCGCGCAAGGGCGGACACTGGTCGTACCCGTTCGAGATTGGCGTGGCCTTCATCGGAGCGCCCAGCGTGAAGGCGAATCTGGCAGGCTGGGCCTGCTATGACCAGGCGCAGACAGATTGCGCCAACATTGCCGGCAACAACCCGATTGCGACCGCGGTGCAAAGCAACTTGACCGCCCAGGTTGCCAAGTGGACCAGCGACCTGAACCCGTTGAAAACCTACCCCATTGTCTCGGTCGGCGTGGCCTACAGCTTCAAGGTCCGGCGGTAAGCCTCGGCAATCCTGCGAGAAAAGGGCTGCCTCCACCAGGGATAGCGGATGGGAGCGGCACTTTGTGTTGGAGTGAGCACGGGTTTGGGCCTGGCTGCGTGGCATTAACTCAGCAACTCCCCAACGATCTCCGGTGCCGCGTGGAGCGCCGCGTCGATCTGGGTCTGGTCTTTGCCCCCGGCCTCGGCGATCTCGGGCTTGCCGCCGCCGGAGCCGCCCACCAGTTTGGCGACAGCGCCCACCAGCTTGCCGGCCTGGATGCGCTGGATGAGGCCCGGCGTGACCCCGGCGATGAGGGCGACTTTGCCCTCGGGCTGCGCGGACGCGAGCACCACAATGCCCTCGCCGAGTTTCTGTTTCAGGTTGTCTACCAGCGTGCGCAACTGGCCGCGCTCCAGAGAATCGGCGCGGAGGGTTACCAGACGCACTCCCTTCACCTCCACGGCGCGAGCGAGAGCTTCGTCGAGCGCGCCTGCAGCGGACTTCATGCGAGCTTCTTCCAGCTCGCGGCGGAGGCGCTTCAGCTCGTCTTCCTGCAAAGCCAGCTTGGCGCGGAAGGCATCCGATGGGCTGCTGCCGGCAGGCGCAGGGGCGAGTTGGGCCGCGATTTGGGAAACGGCAAAGTCCTGGCGGAAGGCGTCAAGCGCGCCGAAGCCGCTGATGGCTTCAAGGCGGCGAACGCCGGAGGAGACGGAGCCTTCGCTGACGATCTTGACCAGGCCGATCTCGCCGGTGGCGCGGGTGTGCGTGCCGCCGCAGAGCTCGGTCGAAAAGCCGTCGGAGAGTTTCACCACGCGCACCTTGTCGCCGTACTTCTCGCCGAACAGGGCCATGGCGTGGTACTCGTTCACGGCCACGTCGATGGGAACGTCCTCTATGGTTTCAACGCGCGCGTCGGCCAGCACCTCGCGGTTGACGATGGACTCGATTTCTTCCAGTTCCTCATCGGCCACCTGGGCAAAGTGCGAAAAGTCGAAGCGCAGCCGAGCGGGCTCGACCAGCGAACCGGCCTGCTTGACGTGCGTGCCCAGCACCTGGCGGAGGGCGGCGTGGAGGAGGTGGGTTCCGGTGTGATTGCGCTTGATCGCGTTGCGGCGCTCGGCATCGACCACGGTGTTGACGCGGTCGCCCAGGGCAAGCGGCTGCTTGAGCAGGGCTTTGTGGGCGCGCACGCCCTGGACCGGCAGCACGCAGCCCTGGATTTCGGCGACGGTGGTGTTGCCGTCGGCGGAGGTAAACCAGCCGGTGTCGCCCGTTTGCCCGCCGGAATCGGCGTAGAAGCTGGTCTGGTCGAGGACGACTTCGACTTCGTCACCTGCATTGGCGGCGGGAACGCCTTGGCCGTTCTTCACGATCGCCAGGACTTCGGCGTTGGTTGCGGTGAGCTGCTGGTAGCCGAGAAACTCCGTTTTCTTGAGTTCTCGAAATGCCGGGCTGGCGGACTTTTGGCTGCCGCCTTTCCAGGAGGCGCGGGCGCGGGCCTGTTCCTCGGCGCGGGCGGCTTCGAAGCCTTCGTCATCGAATCGAATTCCTGCATCGTGGCAAGCGTCCTGAATGAAATCCTTGGGCAAACCGTAGGTTTCGTAGAGACGAAATGCCTTGTCACCAGGAAGCACAACAAGCCGATGTGATTCGAATTGCTTGACCCTCTGCTTAAGCGCCTCCATCCTGTCGTTGCCGATGATCTGGAGGAGTCTCGCCTGAAATGCCTTGTCGTCAAGCGGCGTCTTCTCCGCAATGGTTTGGCGGATTAGCTCAAGGACGTCTGGATTTTTTTGTCCCAGTTCATCCAAGGCCTGAGGCAAAGCCTGTCTCGCAGGCCAGTTGAGTTCTTCCTGCAAGTGCTCCGAGCCAACAGCAATCACGCGGGCAAACTGCTTCTCCTCAGCCTCGATCACCAGAGAGACACGATGAACCGAATCGATCAATTCCGGATACGCGCCTTGCATAAGGTCTCGCACTGCGTAGGCCATCTGGAACAAAAACGGATTGCTTTGCTTCAGAAGACGACCATGTCGGATTGCGCGGCGCAGGATCTTTCGGAGTACATATCCCCTGCCCTCGTTCGACGGCAGCACGCCGTCGTTGATAAGAAATGTGGCCGCACGGGCATGGTCCGCGATCACACGTAAAGACGATGCGTGTTCATCCTTCCAACGCTGTACATATTCAGGATGAAATGGGATTCCCTCGAACTCTGTGGAGAGCCGGGGTCCGACCAGCTCGAACGCTCGGTCTATCAGCGGCGTAAACAAATCCGTCTCAAAGTTAGAAACTTTCCCTTGCAGCGCGGCGGCTACGCGCTCCAGGCCCATGCCGGTGTCGATGGAGGGCTTGGGCAGCGGCGTGAGCTTGTAGGTTGTGGTCTTGGTTGCCAGGTCAACCTCTGCGGCGCGGTCGAACTGCATGAAGACCAGGTTCCAGATTTCGACGTAGCGGGCCTCGTCGTGGCCGAAGGGCTTATCGACGCCGGGGGTCTCAGCCGCCTCCAGGCCCATGTCGTAGAAGATCTCCGAGCAGGGGCCGCAGGGGCCGGTTTCGCCCATCTGCCAGAAGTTGTCTTTAAGGCCGTATTGGTGGATGCGCTCCCTGGGCACACCGGCCTCGATCCAATAGCTCTCGGCCTCGTCGTCGCGGGGAACGCCATCCGCGCCTTCAAAGATGGTCACGTAGAGGCGGTTCTTATCAATACCGAACCACTCCTCGTTGGTGACCAGCTCCCAGGCGAACCGGATGGCGTCGCGCTTGAAGTAGTCTCCGAAGCTGAAGTTGCCCAGCATCTCGAAGAAGGTGTGATGGCGGCGGGTAAAGCCAACATTTTCAAGGTCGTTGTGCTTGCCGCCGGCGCGGACGCACTTCTGCGAAGTGGTGGCGCGGGAGTAGTCGCGCCGCTCCGCGCCCAGGAACAGGTCCTTGAACTGATTCATGCCGGCGTTGGTGAAGAGCAGCGTCGGGTCGTTGGCAGGCACCAGCGAGGAAGAGTGCACCCGGCGATGCCCCTTCGACTCAAAAAAGCGCAGAAACAGTTCGCGGATTTCGTTTCCGGAGCGGAATTGCATGGCGTAATCAGTGTATCCAATGCGGGCTCGGCCTGGCTGTCTCCATAGAGAGGCAAAAACAACCACAGGTCCTTCGACTCCGCCGCGCTCCGTTCAGGATGACAGCATTTATGGCGGTACAAAACCCCTAGGGGTTACACAAGGAATTGAGCTACTCTTCGCGCGGTTCTTCGTCCAGATTGTCGAGGGCGGCGAGGGCTTCGTCGGGGATGTCCCACTGGC
>JBKQRH010000177.1:0-2524 GCA_052326045.1 Occallatibacter sp.
GGCCCGTCCTATGAGCTTGCACTCTGCCGAGCCAGGCTCGGGCACGCGTAGCGTCAGGGTCGCACTGCCGTCCGGTGGGGCTACCGCAACCCAGGGGCGCACGGTTTGGGATCGGGCATCGAAGAGCAGACTGAATCCTAGCTGGTCCACGTAGAAACGCAAGCTCCGATCCATGTCGCGCACGAATATCGTCACGGACTGAAGGCGCAAATACGCGCCCTGCGCTTCCTGGCGCGGAGCGGTGTCTTCTGTATTAGGTGGCGGAGCGGGACCGGACATCGATTCATTATACTTCGCAGACGGGGCGCCTGCTGCCTGTAATGTGGGAGCTCATCGACGGTGTTGTGTGAAACAAGTTCGTTGGGTTATTCAGGCTGAGCACCTCGCAGAATAGACGGAGCGGTGGTTACGAGGAGGCCCACCGAGACGGCTGAACCTGACCTGTGAACGATTCGTTGAGCCTGGAGATCATCGGCTTGCCCGCGGCGCGAAGGTAAGAAGGACGTCCACTGTCTTGGTATCCTTGTGTATAGTTGGTCTTGCACTTGCCTTCCAGCCTGATGCGTTACGCGGCAGGGATGGGAGTGCCTGCTGTATCAGCGCGTTCCAGTACCCAGGTTCATAGGGATCTCCGTGATCAAGCCGGCACATTTTCTCTACCGACCTCATGTGCCCATCATCCAGCCCTGCAATTTCAAGTTTCCCCAGCCTGTAGAGATCTCCCTGGTTGATCTGTATTTGATAGGCGGCCGTATGAGCGGAGTCATCGAGGTCAGGCTTCATGCGGGCGTCGGCATCGAGGTAGCCATTGGCGTGAAAGAGCATGGGCAGTGCCAGAACGTCTTGCTCGAGTTGGAGTGCGTCCACCGGCGTGCCGGGTCTCTGCCTGATCTTTCTTGCGAGTTCCTCATACGGGATCGCACTCTGTCCCGACCAGGTGACTTCCTTCAACGTGAACAGCTCGCCCTCCGATACAGGGATAGTAATGGCGACAGAGTTGGGAGACCCATCTTCCTTCAGTAGCTGTGGAACCGGACGTCCGAAGCGCGCTTGAAGGTAACCTCGTTGCCGGTAAACAGCGCCAATGCCTGCATTGGAAAAGTCGGCAATGAATGACGCATCATAGTCCTTCCCCATCAGAGGTTGCGCAGCCGCTTGCAACAGGGCCGGATCGACCTTCTGGACGCCCGTGAAGTCGATCCTGAGAACCGGAATTGGCAGCCCCGTCACTCTGTACTGTATGCTTTCCACCGGGCCTCCGGCCCTGTACGCCGGTGAGAATGCAACCTCGGCGTTCATACCGCGTTCTTGCAGCATCTCCTTGAGCGCCGACGAAACTCGCCCGAGCTGGTCTCCACTGGCAGGTACCTGGTCGTAGAACAAAGGCACGCGAGAGCGCAAGCCAGCCAACAGTTCGTCCCTCGACATCCACACAAAGTTCTCGAAGGTGCATGGGAGGAAATGGCCTGCATCCTGGACTGTGAATTCCACTGTCAGCGCTTCGCCTCGAGTGTGATATCGATAATTGACCTCCGCAAACACGCCGGCGCTGCCGAGGCGGGTGGCAGCCTGTTTCAGCGCATCCACACTCACGAGTTCTCCGATCTTCAATCCGCTTGCGCGAACGATTTCGGGTTCTTGGTAGTGGGCCGATCCAACCACCGTTACGTCGGCCAGCTTGAACTGACCTGTACTCTGCGCCATCGCAGGCCCGGCTGTTAGAAGAGTCACGACAAACAGGAAAAGGAGCAAAAAGCAGGTAGTTCGCATTTCAATCTCCAAGGCTGTGCGCATCAATCGCTCAATGGCCCAATGGCTCAATGATTCAATAACTTAATTTCCATGCTTAAGCATGGCGGCGGCGTGTTTGAGCACGGCATCGGTGATCTGGCTGCCGGAGAGCATGCGGGCTAACTCACGCGCTCGGTCTTTTTCGGTGGCGAGATGCGTCACGGAGGTCAGGGTACGGCCGGAGCGTTCGAATTTCTCGACATAATAGTGCTGATCGGCGAAGCAGGCGATTTGCGCCAGGTGCGTGACGCACAGCACTTGCCCGTCGCGCGCCAGCCGCTTCAGCCGCTGCCCGACGGATTCGGCCACTCGCCCGCCAATCCCGGAATCGACCTCGTCGAAAATGAAGGTGCGAGCGGTGCGCCGGGCGGCCCCGGCGCCGGGCCGGTTTGTCCCCACCACGGTTTTGAGCGCCAGCATGAGGCGTGAGATTTCGCCGCCGGAGGCAATTTTCTCCAGCGGCCGCAGTTCTTCGCCCGGATTCGGCGAAATTCGAAACTCCACTTCGTCGATGCCGCGCGGCCCCGCACGCCCTTCCAAGAGGCTTTCGAAATGCACTTCCAGGCGGGTTTTCTCCATGCCCAGTTGCGCCAATTCTTCGCGCACCAGGCGGGTGAGTTTGCGCGCCGCCTCACGCCGCTGGGTGGAAAGCGCCTCTGCCGCTTTGCCGTAATCGCCCGTCGCCTTCTCCAGTTCGCGCTGGATCGTTTCGCGGCGCTCGTCGGCATGTTCC
>JBKQRH010000178.1:0-9543 GCA_052326045.1 Occallatibacter sp.
CTGAAAGCCGTAAACTCTTCCCGGGAAATCTTACTGCGCTACACTAGACCTTGGCAGGAGGACCGGGCGGTCGCTGTCGGAGGACGTGCGCAAGCACTGTTTGCCGGGGGAGGAAAGTCCGAACTCCGCAGGGCAGTGTGCCGGATAACATCCGGGACGCGGGCTTCAAGGCCCGTGGACGGCCAGTGCCACAGAAAAGATACCGCCGGATGATCGTGCTTCGGCACGAGCAACTGGCCCGAAGGGCGATTGCCTGGACGGCCAGTCCGGTAAGGGTGAAATGGTGCGGTAAGAGCGCACCGCTCCGGCGGTAACGCCGGGGGCAGGGTAAACCCCACACGGAGCAAGACCAAATAGGGAGGGAAGCGCAAGCCAAAGAGCCAGGCTTCGCTGCGCACCGGCCCGGCGCGCCCAGGCGGCTCTGAACGATCTGTGGATACCCCAGTCCTGCAAGGGGCTGCCGTCCGCAGGACGCCGGAACCTCCGGGTAGGTCGCTGATGAGCGTCCGCGGCAACGCGGCGCCTAGAGGAATGACCGCACACGACAGAATTCGGCTTACAGGTCCTTTTGCCGATTATTCTGCAGCACAAACGACAGCCCCGGCCGGGAGCATTTCCCGCCGGGGCTGGCCATTTCGGGGGGACCTATCTGCGGGCTCGTACAGCCTGCAGGCCCGCATGATGATGGAACGATTCCTTCACGCCACGAGCGACGCGAGAAAGAAGTCGATTTTTGCTTTCACTTGGTTGCGATGGGTGAAGATGCTTACATGCTCACCGCCTTCGATTGCCAACAGTTCTGCTCCAGGTACCCGGGTTGCCAGCGTGATGGCCTGCGAAAACGGCACCATGCTGTCTCTTGTTCCATGCACCACCAGGGTGGGTACAGAAACAAGCTCCAGCGGGTAGTGCATGTCCCCGTGCGTCTGGCGGATGTCGTTGTCGGTTCCAGCAATGCGTTCGGTCATCCGGTCGAGCATCCCGGTCTGAAGCGATAACATCAGCGGCCCCGCCTCAGGATCGTTGACGGTGCGCGCGCGCACGGCTGGATCGCGAATGGAGCGCTGTGCCGCTTTTTCCGGATCTTTGGCAATTCGCTTGCGCATCACGGATGTGGCTCCGGGAATCCGGGCGAGGAGCTTCATGATATGCCACTGCACTGGGGTAGGCTCATCCAGTGTGTCGCTGCAGGCCGAAATCATCACCAGTCCTCGGCAGCGGCGAGGATGGCGAAGCGCAAACTGCAACGCCGTCGGCCCGCCGCCCGATATTGCAATGACTGCGGCCTTCGCGATTCCGAGTTGATCGAGAGCGGCTGCGCATAGGTCGGCTTGCTCCTGCGGTGTGCGTCCGAGCGTGAGCGCGGTGCCCAGGTAGCCGGGCCGCGATACTGCTACAAAACGATGGTGCGGAGAGACAACGGTCCGGGCAAGCAAAACGCCCTGGTCCCACCCTCCCATTGCGCCGTGCAGAGCCAGTACGGCTGGCCCATCTCCCCACGTTGCGATTTCCACTTGCCCTTGCGTTGTCTTGATGAGCGCTGGGCTGAGTGCTTTGTACATGGCCGTTTCTACGGCTGGATCGATTGCCAAGGATGATGGCATAGAAGCCTCCTGTCATGCGTGTAGATGGCTGTGTGGAGACAACAGCGGTCAGGCTGTCCGGCGCCTTTCCAGGTGATGGATGAAAGCAAGGGCCTCGGGGGGCGGTTTGCGTTCAATGCGCCGGTACTCCCGGCAATCCGGCGTTCGCGACACGAGCCGGTTGTCATAGAGCTCGCGGCGCAGCAGCGCGGGGTCGCCAAAGAGATGACCAGCCTGCAGCAGCTTGTTCAGGGCGTATTCGTTCAATACCTCTCGCGCAGGAATTCGCGACCAGAAAACCCAGAGGCAGTTGATTCGGTGGCTCGACTTCGCGGGCCACTGCGTCAATCTGCCTTTGGCATCGAAAAACCGCGCCATGCGCCCGATTTCGACAAAATCGATCTCGGGCGATGCTGCCTCTGGCGCCACGAGGCGGTCGCGAGCTTCTGTCTGGGCGCGAAGATGCTGAAAGTTCCTGAACCCGGCGGAACGCGCCAGCATGTTCAACAACTCGAGATGACTCGGAAGATGACCGCTGTCGGAGATTTGGCGATTGAGTGAACGCGCGAACGCTGAGATATCGCCAGAATATAGAGGTAAAACAGTTCTTGACATCGCTTATCCCTCGCAAGCGTGCCGATCCATTAGCTGGATTACCGGTGGTCGCCGGCTTCCGACGTGGCACAGGATAAGGTGTCAGTCTGAGAAGGGTTTGGCAGGTTTAGCTCCCCAAATGGGGCGGCGACGCCTGGGTGAACTGCCGACCATAACCAGTATACGATCATTGTATTGTGAGCTGCAACTCATTTCTCCCATGGTCTTTGCGAGGAGAGCTGATGAGCGGACGTGGGTCTTGCTGGGCGAGTGCAATCCCCCGTTCC
Organism: Occallatibacter sp.; assembly: GCA_052326045.1. GTDB lineage: Bacteria > Acidobacteriota > Terriglobia > Terriglobales > Acidobacteriaceae > Telmatobacter. The sequence continues at coordinate 2,465 of JBKQRH010000178.1, forward strand.
GTGGCTATAGGTGCATTATGATGGACTCATGCTGTGTGTGAAGTTGGTTGCAGAGGGGGCGCGGGTGCCGGTGGTGGCGCACCCCGGCGAAGACCTGGGCTATGACCTGTTTGCGCTGGAAGCCACGCTTCTGGCTCCCAGAACTACGGTAAAGGTACGGACCGGCATCAGTGTCGAGGCCTGCCATCCCGCCACCGGAGCCCGGCTCGGCCTTCTGGTCCGCGACCGCTCCTCGATGGCCGCTCGCGGCATCGCGACCACCGCCGGGGTGATCGACGCCGGCTATCGGGGCGAGATTCTGGTGCTGATGACCAACCTCGGCCAGACCGCCGTCGAGCTCCAGGCTGGCGAAAAAATCGCCCAGATGGTTCCGGTTCCGGTTCTCACGGGTCCCGTTCGAGAAGTCGAGACACTGGAAGACTCGGCCCGCGCGGAAAAGGGCTTTGGCAGCTCAGGACGGTAGTTGGCCGCCGGATGCTGCGCCGGGCTGAGGGGCTGAAGGTCGAAATCCCCGTAAAATCGGCTCTGGGCGCCTTTTCTCCGCGGACCCCGCCAAGGCTCCGGAACCGTCTCCCGCATTTCTGCGTATCAAAAGAGGCAAATAAGCTCCTGATTTGGCTGCTTCTTAACCCGGAACGCGGCCTGAGGGGCTGGTCTTCCGTCCATAGGAATAGCCACCCTGGAATTGCGGCTGCGGCGATTCCGTACACTAGGGGAACCGGGCAGGAGCCATGGAACGCTTCTGTTCGCGGAGACAGCATCGCGCGCCAGCGCCGTTGTTGCGTGCCGATGCCAGTTCCGGCAACGAAAGCGAGACCATGCAATTCACCGAGGCCATTAAACTCGCGCTGCAATCCCTGTGGGCCAACAAGCTGCGCTCCATCCTCACGCTGCTGGGAGTGGTCATTGGAGTTGCATCCGTCATCACGGTCGTCACCCTGACCAACGGCGCCAAGCAATTCGTCACCGAAAAGATCAACCGTTATGGGGCCAGCGTGGTCACCATCAGCAAGATGCCGCAGACCTTCATCACCATCGACGAGTATCTCGCCTTCCAGAAGCGGAGAGACATTACCTTCGACGACTACAGGGCAATTGTTTCCGATTGCAAATCCTGCGTGTCGGTCGGCGCACAGCGCAACACCACCGGCAAGGTTGTCTACCAAACCAAGTCCACTACTGATACCACCATTCGCGGATGGACCTGGACCATGCCCCCGATTTCAAATCTCAATATCGACGAAGGGCGCTCCTTCACTGAAGTCGAGGATGAGCACAGTACCCGCGTCGCCATCATCGGCTATGACGTTGTCGACAATGTGCTGGGCGCCGGAGATCCGCTGGGCAAGGAAATTCGCGTCGATGGAACGCCCTATACGGTGATTGGCGTAGGCGAGCGCCAGGGCAAGATGCTGGGCATGAGCATGGACAACTGGGTCGTCATTCCTCTCACCGCGTTTCTCCACTCTTACGGCGCTAACGCCAGCTTGGCCATCTATGTGGATTCCGGCGGAGGCGGGGAGGTCATGGACGCGGTTTCCGGCGAGTTGCGCACCGTTATGCGCGCGCGCCGCCACCTGGCGCCGGGCGCCCCGGATAGTTTCTCCATCGAAACCAGCGCAACCTTCGGGAACCTGCTAGGCAGAATTCTCAATAACTTCGGAGCCGTGGTCGTAGCCATCGCCGGCATCTCCCTGGTGGTTGGCGGCATTGTCATCATGAATATCATGCTTGTTTCGGTCACCGAACGCACCCGGGAGATCGGTGTCCGCAAGGCGCTTGGCGCGCGCCGCAAAGACATCCTGCTTCAGTTCCTCATCGAGTCCGCAACCATGTCGCTGGCCGGCGGCGTGATCGGCGTGATTTTAGGCATCAGCTTGGCCAACATCATCACCCTGATCATTGCGTTTCCCTCGGAAGTGGAACTCTGGTCCATCCTGGTCAGTTTGTTTGTCTCTGGCAGCGTTGGCCTGTTTTTCGGCGTTTACCCGGCGGCCAAGGCCGCGGCGCTCGATCCCATTGTTGCCCTGAGAGCGGAGCTATAGGCATGAGGCTAAGCGACTCAAAAGAATCCGTGCTGTTGGCGCTGGATACTCTGCGCAAGAACAAAATGCGCTCCATCCTCACCATTCTCGGCATCTCCATCGGCATCGCCACCGTCATCCTGATCTCGTCGGCCATCAATGGGCTCAATACGAACATCGATCAGTTTATCCGCTCCCTGGGAACCAACGACCTGTGGATCTACCACTTTGAACCCTTTGGGACGCGCCCCACCACCGAGGAACTCAATCGCAAGAAGCTTACCTATGAGGACGGCATTGCCATGCGCAGCCTCCCGTATGTCGTTGCCGTCGATCCCGGTCTTACCTACCAGAATTTCCAGACGGGTCTCGGCAGCGTCTCTCTCAAGGCCGGTACGCACAAGATTGCGAACACCATTCTGACTGGCAGCACGTCGTCAGTCAAAGAGACTCAGGATATCGAGCTGCTCGAAGGCCGCATGTGGACCGATTCAGAAGAAGAGCGCCGCGCCAATGTGGTCGTCCTGGGCCATGATGCCGCCGAAGATCTTTTCCCCGATGAGTCCCCGATCGGCAAGGATATCGATTGTGAAGGCGACATCTTTACGGTAATCGGAGTGCTCGATCTCCAGCCGCAGCCCTTCGGAAGCGGCCGCAACACGCAGGACAACTCCGCTTACTTCCCCCTGGAGACCTTCCGTAAGCTCCATCCGGAGATCCAGGACTACTGGATCACCGTAAAATATGACGATCCAGCCCATAAGGCGCTCGTCGTTGACGAAATTCGCGAACTCCTTCGCCGCCGCCGCAACGTTCGCCTGGAGCAGGACGACAACTTCGCTATCTTTGGTCCCGACTCGCTCACGCGTCTATGGAATCAGCTCACCATCGGGCTCTTTTCGTTTATGGTCGCTGTCTCTTCCGTGGGTCTCATGGTGGGCGGCGTGGGCGTTATGAACATCATGCTGGTCAGCGTGACCGAACGCACCCGGGAAATTGGAGTCCGCAAGGCCATTGGCGCAACCAAGAAAAACATCCTTCTGCAGTTCACGCTGGAGGCCGTGACTCTGTGCGTGATTGGCGGCCTGCTCGGCATCCTGGCTGGGGCTCTGTTCACCCTGATTCTGCATTTTGCCGTGTCATTCCTTCATGCCGCTCTTTCGTTCACCTGGGTTTTGATCGCTTTTGCGGTCTCCTGCGCCATCGGCCTGGTCTTCGGCATTTATCCCGCCTGGAAGGCAGCCTCCATGGACCCCATCGAAGCCCTCAGGTACGAGTAAGACAGCCTCTAGCTGTTAGAAGCTGTATTCTTACCCCTGTGATGCCTCACGTTTTAGCCCAATCCGTGGAGATTCTCACCACGGTGCTGGCCGTGGCCGGCATGGGCTACTTTCTGGCCGCCATGGTTGCGGCGCGAGCATTTTTAGCGCCCCGGCGCACCCCGCTGGCGCCCTTTGCGCCCGGCGTCAGCATCCTCAAGTCCCTCAAAGAACTAGACTTGGGCATGATTGACGCCTTCCGCAGCCACTGCCGCCAAACCTACGCAGGCGAGGTTGAGCTGCTCTTCGGGGTTTCCTCGCTTGCCGACCCCGCCGTGGCCGCCGTCGAACAACTCAAACGCGAATTCCCCGCTCATTCCATTCAACTTATCGAGTGTCCCGCTCGCCTTGGAACCAACGGCAAGGTCAGCAACCTGGTCCAGCTTGCAACCCATGCCCGGCATGATTTCCTTCTCATCAACGACTCCGACATCACCGTCTCGCCCCGTTATCTGGAGTGGGTGATGGGCTGCTTCGCCCCCGCGCCCAACGGTCCAGCCAAGGCCGGTAAACCATTGGCGCAAGTAGGCTTAGTGACCGCCCTATATCGCGGCCGCGCCCACGGCACGCTCCCCTCGCGGCTGGAAGCGTTGGGCATCGCCACCGACTTCCAGGCCGGCATCTTGCTCTCCAAGATGATTGAGGGCGGTCTGCATTACGGCTTGGGCTCTACGCTGGCCGTAAACCGCAATGTGCTCAACAAGATAGGTGGTCTCGCTCCGCTGGTGGACCACCTCGCCGACGACTACGAGCTGGGCGCCCGCGTGGCGCAAGCCGGCTACCGCGTGGCGCTATCGCCCGAGGTAGTCGAGACCGGCATTCCCGCCTACGGCTGGCGCGGTTTCATCGATCATCAGCTTCGTTGGGCCAGAACGGTTCGCGACGCGCGGCCCTGGGGTTACGCCGGCCTCATCTTTACCCACGGCCTGGGCTGGGCGCTGCTCAACGTGCTAGCCAGCGGACTGAGCCCATTGAGTTTATGGCTGCTGGGGTTAAGCTTCTTCCTGCGCCTGACCCTGGCCATGGTGGTCGGCGCGGCGGTGCTTGACGACCGCCAGGTCCTCCCCAGCCTTTGGCTGTTGCCGCTGCGCGATCTCGTCGCCATGGGCGTCTGGGTAGCGGGCTTCGCCGGCAACACCATCGTCTGGCGCGGCGAGCGGTTTGTGCTGAAGGACGGAAAGCTCGAAAAACCGGTGCGCCCCTAGTCTCCCGTAGTCGCCGCCGCCGGGTCCTGGGCGCTGATAGCCGCGCAGTCGATGGAGAGGCAACCGCCCAGTTCGTTGAAGTTCTTCTCCCAGCGCGGCCGGTCGTCCGCGGCCAGCGCGGTGAGCGTATCGCTTGAACTGCGCAGAATCTCGTACCAGATGTTCTGCGCCTGCCAGAGGTTCAGATCGAAGGGCATTTCGACCAGGGTGCGGGCCAGCGCCAGCGTCCGGTCCAGCATCTCCAGCGACCCCGAGGAAGCTTGCAGCTCGATCATCACGCGCTTCATCCGCTGGTCGGCGATGTAGGAAAGCGTAGCCGTCTCCAGGGGAACCTGATCTGCCGCGGCCAAGGATAGAAAAGAGCGCAACTGTGCCTGATCGATGGAGTCGGCCTCGAGAGCGCGGCGCAGTCCCGCGTTGATGGCGAAGCCCGCCGCCAGGGTGAGCGCCGGCGGCTTGGGCAGCCCAGCTTGCGAGAGATAGTGCAGGAGGCTGGCGTGATCTTCATAGATCGTGGTCAGCGAGTTCTCAATGTCCCAGAGCGTCGAGTTGAGGATGATCTGCACGATGCGCCGTTGCTCGTCGGTAAAGAGTGAAGTCAGTGTGTAGTCCACGTGGGCGTGGTAACGGTCGAGGAGGCGCATCACCTCAGGAAAGAGAGCGCTCTGCACGTACTCCGCGGCCTGTTTGGCGAAGGCCTCGAACGCGGGGGCATCAGCTTCGGCGTAGGGCTTCACCGCGGCGGTAATGTTCTGGTCGCCGAAGTGCAGAACCGCAAACGAGAAGCTCTGCTGGTGGCCGGTGATGGCACTGGCGATGTGCGCCCGGCCCAGCGCCAGCCGTCCGCGGCCGGAGGTATAGATGTCGTAGGAGATGCGGCGGACGCGGTAGCAAAACAGGTCGGTTTGCTCGGCATACGAGGAAAAGACAGAGCTGATGGCGTAATGGGCCGCTACCTGTTCCAGGCCCAGCTTCATGGTGGCCACGCACTTCTTATAGATCTGGGCGCCATCGCCGGCGCTGGCCACGTTGGACCGGGCCTCCGCCATGCGGGCCAGGAACGCAGGCTCCAGCGATTCGGCCTGCTGGCCAAAGAGATCCTGCGCCAGTTGCAGCACTCGCGCGGCATAGGCGACGACCTGCACCGTCTCGATGCCCGAAATGTCGTCGAAGAACCAGCCGCAACTGGTGTACATGAGCTGCGCGTGCCGCTGCATTTCCATCAGTTCCAGGGCGCGCACGCGCTCCGGCGCGGAGAGAATCTGGCTCTCATGCGCGCGCAAGAAGCGGTCCACTGACTCCGTGCTGCGGTCCAGCACCACTTCGATATAGCCGTCCCGGGCGGCCCACACATCTTTGAAGAGCTTGCCGCCCTCCTGCTCGGTAAGCGGAACCAGGGCGTCGCGCAGTTCGTCCAGAGCCTGGCGCAATGGCGCGCGCCAAAGCTGGTTGAATCCCGGCTTGCCCCCGTTGCAGCCGCAGTTGGAGCGCCAGCGCTCCACCCCGTGTACGCAGCTCCATGAGGTGTCGTCGGCGATCTCAGCTTCGTACTCGGGCGGAAACTGCTCCAGAAAGCCGCCATAATTGGCCAGCTTCACCGTCTTATCCGCTTCCAGCAGGCGCAGGGCGTAGGCCAGCGCCATCTCGCCGTGCTTGTGGTGGTGGCCATACGACTCGCCGTCGGTGGCCACGTGGACCAACTGCGGCTGCGTGCTGTCCTTGAAACCGGCTTTGAGACGTGCGGCAAGGTTCTCGCCGGAGTTCAGCAGCCCCTCGAACGCGATCGCCCGCGAAGCAGCGCTGTTGTAAAAGAACACCGCAATCGAAACCCCGGAGTCGAAGCGCACCAGGTAGGGGCGGGTGGTGTCCATTGTGGCGCCAGCGGTATCTGTCCAGCTCGCGCCGTCCTTCAAGGCCCGGATGCGCTTGCACTGGTGCGGCGCCAGCACCGTAAACTTGATGCCGTGCTGGGCCAGCAGCTCCAGCGATTCGGTGTCGGCCGCGGTCTCCGGCAGCCACATGCCTTCCGGCGGCGTGCCGTAGTGGTGTTCAAAGTCGGCAATTCCCCAGCGGATCTGGGTGATGCGGTCGCGCTTGCTGGCCAGCGGCAGAATGATGTGGTTGTAAACCTGCGCCATGGCCGAGCTGTGGCCGCGAAAGCTCTTGCGGCTGCGGCGCTCGCCTTCCAGGATCGTGCGGTAGGTGCGCGCCGCGTTCTCTTTCAGCCAGCTCAGCAACGTGGGCCCGAAGTCGAAGCTGATGCGCGCGTAGTTGTTTACGATGCGCTGGATCTGGTTCTTGTTGTTCACGATGCGCGCCGCGCCGTTGGTGGCGTAGCACTCCGCGCAGATGCGCTCGTTCCAGTCGTGATAGGGCGCGGCCGAGTCCTGCGTCTCCACCGTCTCCAGCCAGGGATTCTCCCGCGGCGGCTGGTAAAAATGACCATGAATGCAGATAAATCGTTTACTTGCCGCCATGTGAACCCCTGCTCCAGCCGGTCGCCTGACCGTTGGACCCATTGTAGGTTATCG
>JBKQRH010000179.1:0-17284 GCA_052326045.1 Occallatibacter sp.
CTCTACGCCGCTCCCGGCGCCGCCCACCCCGTCCCCGGCGGCGCAGCCTCCGTCGCCCAGGTCTTCCTCCTGCCCGCACCGGACCTCACCACCACCCCTGTCATCCTGAGCGACCGGACCCTGAGCAACGCGAAGCGGGAGGAAGTCGAAGGACCTGCTGTTGCCTCTCGGCCCGCCCCGCTCACGCCCGCCCCAGCCCCGCCCGCAGGACCCCTGCTCGCCGTCGTCAACCTCACCGGCAGCTTTGTCTCCAACCACCCCTCCGGCCTGGCCGCCGAGAACCTCACCCTGCAGTCCATCTGCGGCACCCTCCACGCCAACCTGCCCCGCGTCACCCAGGTCCGCTTCCTGGTCGACGGCCAGCAGCACGCAACCCTTGCCGGCCACGCCGACCTCACCCGCACCTATCTCGCAGCCGAAGCTGTCCCCTCCGAGGGAGCACACCCATGACCACCCCCATGACCAGCCCTAAGACCAACCCTGAAACCATACCAGCCGCCTGCCCTGAAGCAACCGTCCAGGCCGCCACCCCCACCATCGGCGTCTTCGATTCCGGCTTCGGAGGCCTCACCGTCCTCCGCGCGCTCGTTGCTCGGCTCCCGCAGGCCCGGTTCGCCTTTCTCGGCGATACAGCCCGCCTGCCCTACGGCTCCAAGTCCCGCCGCACCATCGCCCGCTACGCCGTCCAGAGCGCCCAGTTCCTGGTCCGCAAGCAGGGCGCCCAGTTTCTCGTCATCGCCTGCAACACCGCCAGCGCCCTGGCCCTCGACGCCATTCAGGAAGCAGTCCTCGGCGTCCCCGTCTTGGGAGTCATAGCCCCCGGCGTCACTGCCGCCCGCGCCGCCTCCCGCACCGGCGACGTCCTCGTCATCGCCACAGACGCCACCGTTCAGAGCCACGCCTACGCCGTCGCCTGCCGCGCCCAGGGCCTCCGCGCTCTTGAGAAAGCCTGTCCGCTGCTTGTCCCATTGGTCGAGGAAGGCTGGACCGATCATCCCGTTACTGAACAGGTCCTCGAAATCTACCTTGATGAACTCAACGCCGAGGCCGCCGCTCAGGGCCTCAGCCCCGACACCCTGGTCCTCGGCTGCACCCATTACCCGCTCCTGCGCCCGCTCCTCGAACGCATCATTGCCCGCGCCATCCCCGCCGGCATCCAGGTCATCGACTCCGCCGACGCCGCCGCCGAAGCCGCCCTGCTCCTCTTCTCCCAACACAACATGGAGAAGCGTCCGCGGAGTGCGCAGCTCCCGTCCGCGCAGGACCAGATTCGCTGCTTCGCCACCGACTCCGTCGACAAATTCGAGCGCCTCGGCTCCCGCTTCCTGGGCCGCCCTACCGGCAAGGTCGAACTGGTCGATTTAGGCGGATGAAGCTCGGCGGCTGATATTCGCTGATATTCTATGAATTGGTTGGTCCGGTATCCCCAGAGCAAGCCTGTTCACGGACCATGGAGGAAGAAACTAAGCATGATCAATCTGGCGGGTAAGACGGCCGTCGTCTTCGGGCTGGCCAACAAGCGTTCCATCGCCTGGGGCATTGCCCAAAAACTGCACGCGGCCGGCGCCACCCTGGCCATCTGCTATCAAAACGAGCGCATGAAGCCCGATGCCGAGGAGCTCATCGCCGAGTTGCCCGGCGCCACCGGCTTTCAGTGCGACGTCTCCAACGACGCCGAAATCGAAACCCTCTTTGCCGCCCTCCAGCAAAAATACGGCAAGCTCGACATCCTGGTCCACGCCGTCGCCTACGCGCCCGTAGAAGAGCTCCGCGGCGAGTTCCTCTCCACCACCCGCGAGGGCTTCCGCATCGCCCACGACGTCAGCGTCTACTCGCTCATCGCCGTCAGCCGCGCCGCAGCCCCGCTGATGACCGAAGGCGGCAGCATCATCACCCTCACTTACTTCGGCTCCGTGAAGGTCGTGCCTAACTACAATGTCATGGGCGTGGCCAAGGCCGCTCTTGAAGCCACGGTGCGCTACCTGGCCTGGAACCTCGGCCAAAAAAACATTCGCGTCAACGCCATCTCCGCCGGTCCCATCAAGACCCTGGCCGCCCGTGGCGTCGGCGCCCTCGGCGACATGCTCAGGGCCCACGCCGACCGCGCCCCCCTGCACCGCAATGTTGACCAGCTCGAAGTCGGCGGCGCGGCCCTCTTCCTCGCCTCCGACCTCGCCAGCGCCGTCACCGGCGAAACCCTCTACGTTGACTGCGGCTATAACATCATGGGGTTCTGATTTAGCGGTCGTCATCCACCACTTTGAAAGGGTATGAATTCAAAGGCTGCGGAAGAACTCCTAGGGCGATGCTGAATTTCCGACGGTCAAATCTTATCTCATATGAGGATGGCGACATTTCTGCGTTCGGATACAGGTGATCGGCGCGCATCGCTTCCACTTCCTTAGGGTTGCGCTTGCCATCAAAATAGACCAAGTAGAAATAATATCCAACCCGGTAATGCGCGGAAATTGAGGTTTCGCGTTCGTTTTCAGAAAGGAAGAATCGATGGCCGTCCGCGACCTTCGCAACGCTCTTTACCTCAATGTAGCGCTCGTCATCGACACTGCTGTAAGAAAGGAAGTCATAGCCGTCGCTCGGGTACTCCCGCCGATCCTTAATCTTATCGACCAGATGTTTGAGATCGGAACCGCGGAGTCTTTCCTTTTCCCATTTGAGAGCATATTCTTCTGCGATCTTGCCGATCTCCGCTCGATCTTTCTGCATCTCCTCGAAATTGACCCGGCGACTCTTCTTTGCTCTTGGCCTTTCAATGGGCGATTCAACAGCGCGTCCTACGCGGACATAGACTTTGTAGAGGTAAGCCATAAACTTGGGCTCGCTCCACGCCTTGGTCGCCGGTTCCTGGCGCTTCGCCTTGAGAAGAAGGTTTTGATACTGACTGACCGGCAGGCCTCCGTTAAATCCCAGTATGTCCGCCAGCATTCGCAAATCGTCACCACTGCAGACAGCGAGGAACCGCTTAGGATAGTAAAGACTTAGAATTTTCGCCTTGAACATTTGAGAAAGCGGGTTGGCATCAATCGCGACGAAATCCGGGCTATCCGCTGCGCCCAGTGCGACGAGATTGAGCAGTGCCGTTTTGACGCCTGCAAATGCTTCTTTCGGCGATGTGCCGAACCTTTGTACGAATCGATACTTCAAGACCGGATCATGTTTTTCTCTCCCGTAATAGATTCCGAACTTGAAGGAGGTAGCGCCCTGAATGTTGGCCCATTCCTTTGTGCCGGACTCAACAAGGTTACAAAAACTTGCATTACCATGTCCGACGACATATTCATCTAGCGTCAGCTTTTGGAGAGTGTAAGGAGGAAATCTCTGGATGAACACTCCCCGTGTCTGACGAGCTTTGTCTTCATGTGAGCTATTGTACGCAGCATCGAATTGCGCTATGTCTTTCACTGCGTGTCCTCATTCATCAATGGACCATTTACCGCTTACTCCTTCAGCGTCACCGTAATTTTGCGCGCGTCGCCGCCTTCTGAGGCGATCAGAATCTCTCCGGTTGCCTTCTTGCGGATGCTCTTGAATTTATCGCCCCACTCCACCAGCACCAGCGCATCGGGAGTTAGTAACTCGTCCAGGCCCAGCGTCTCCAGTTGCCGCTCGCCTTCCAGGCGATACACGTCCAGGTGAAACAGCTTCACCGGCTGGCCGTCCAGCGCCCCGTCGTACTCGTGCACCAGGGTGAAGGTCGGGCTGGTCACCTCGTCCGGCTCGGCGGCGTCCAGAGCCTGCGCTATCCCCTTCACCAGCGTGGTTTTTCCGGTGCCCAGGTCGCCACGCAGCAGCAGCAGTTGCGGCGGCTTCAGCAGTCGCGCCAGCTTGCGGCCCACCTCGATGGTGTCGGCCCCGCTCATGGTGGTGAACTCGTGAATCCGGCCTTCGGCTACAGGTGCGGCGTTGCTCATCCCGGGAACCTCATGAGGGGCTGCTGCATGCAATGCCCCCCTGCAACCAAACATACCCGTTCTCCCCGCGCGAATCAAAGCGAAAAGCCCGGGAAAGCTGCGCCAGGCTGTCGGTGGCCAGCAATGTGTGCTCATCAGCCTCGCGCACGGCCAAATCCGCGGCCAGTCCGTGCAGGTATACCGCCGCCTCCACCGCCCGCGCCGCGTCTTCGGGATACTGCGCCAGCAGCCCGGCCACCAGCCCGGTCAACAGATCGCCGCTGCCGCCCTTGGCCATGCCGGGATTCCCGGTCGTATTCACGGCCACCTTCCCGTCGGGATGCGCAATCAGCGTCCGCGCGCCCTTCAGCACCACCGTCACGCCGAACCGCTCGGCAAACCCTCGCGCCACTTCCAGCCGCCTGGCCTGCACCTCGGCCACCGTAATCCCAGCCAGCCGCGCCATCTCCCCCGGATGCGGCGTCAGCACCAGCACGCGCTCGTTGCGGTGAGCCAACTGCGCCAGCAACCCCGGATCGACGGCCACAATATGCAGCGCATCGGCGTCGATCACCGCCGGTATATTGGTTTCCGCAAGCACTCCCATGGTGAACTTCACCGTCTCCGGGCTCTGCCCCAGGCCAGGCCCGATAGCCAGCACCGTCTTCCCATCCAGAAGCGCCGTCAAGGTTTCCGCAGCCAGGTTCTCCGCCGAGATGTGGCCCTCCGCGCTCGCCTTGAGCGGCCAGGTCATCAGCTCCGGCGCAACCGCGGCCACCAGCGGCAGCGCCCGGGAGGGAACCGCCGCCGTTACCAGTCCGGCCCCGGCCCGCAGCGCAGCCAGAGCCGCCATCGCCGGCGCGCCCGCCTTGCCTCCAGCCGTCCCAAAGGTTCCGCCCACCACCAGCACGTGCCCAAAGTCGCCCTTGTTGGCCGCCGCCGCGCGCGGCGCCTGGACAAGCTCCACCGCCGACCCCGCCCAATCCACTCCCAGCACCGAAACGATCGCCTCCTCCGGCGACCCGATCGGCGCCACCACCACAGGCTGGTCCCACCGCCGCGTCAATTGCCCAAAGACGTGCGCCGGCTTGGGCGCCGTAAAGGTGATCACCGCATCGGCAGTGAACACCGGACCCTCCGCCGTGGCTCCAGTCGCATTCGCCGGCCACCCGGAGGGCAAATCCACGGCCAGCACCGGCGCCCGGCTACCCGCCAACCACTCCCTCGCCATCAGCGCCGGCCCCCTCAGCGGCGGCCTGAACCCCGTGCCGAACTGGGCGTCCACAATCAGATCGGCCTCCAGCGCGCTGTTGTGCCGCTCCAGATCCCTCGCAGCAGTCACCACATGAATCGCCCCATGCGCCGGCTCGGCCAGTTCACGCCATGCCACGGCAGCGTCTCCCGTGAGTCCCGTGGGCGACCCCAGCAGCAGCGTGGTCACCTCCAGCCTTGCATTGGCCAGCAACCGCGCTGCCATCATCCCGTCGCCGCCGTTGTTGCCGCGGCCGCAGATGACCGTCACCCGCCGCGCCCGCGGAAACTGCTGCCGCGCAAATGCCGCCACGGCCGCCCCCGCCGCCCGCATCAAATCGATAGACTGAATCCCGAACCGCTCCGTCGTCAAGCGGTCGCAGGCCTGCATCTCGACTGCCGATAGAATCTGCATCGCTTCCATGATAGTTCATGGGGGACAAGGAATTGATCCCCAGCCTCTTCAGAACTCAATTCTTGCTTGAAAAGCGATCATGCGCGGCGAACTGTCTCCGCCCAGGCCAACGCCGAGCAACCCCGTCGGCGGCGAGACGGTGCTTTCCAGCGTCCCGAACTTCGCCGGAATGTAGCTTCCCGGCACGCCCGCTTCCACATTGCTGGGCAGCGCAAAATTGGGATGATTGAACGCATTGAACATCTGCGTGTCGAAGCGCAACGACATCCCCTCGCGGAGCGGGATTCTCTTGGTCAAATAGATGTCCGAATAAGTGAAGTGCGGCCCGCGAACCGTATTTCGCCCCGAGTCTCCAAACTGGCAATTGCTCACGGAGTCTCCGCCCGTGCACGCCCCCGTCGTCGGATCGACCACGGAAACGAATGCCTCCGGATTCAGCCACTGCCGCGTCCCCGCCACGGTTACGCCGTCGTAAGGCGTCTTCCGGTAGAGCGGCACGCCCTGAACTCTGCGCGCAAACTGCGGCCCGCTGCTCTGAAAGATGCCGTTCCCGTTTGCCGTGTAAGGCTGGCTGACCACGGTGAACGGGAGCCCCGAGTGAAAGAACGCCGTCTCCGAGAACGACCAGCCGCCTAACACCGCCCGAAGAAGCCCGTGAGAAGACTTGAACGGTATCTGGTATATCCCAAATGCCGATATGTTATGCCGCACGTCATAGTCGCAATCTCCATACTGGCGGCTGAGCTCCCCCGGCAGTGGCGACAGGATTCCCTGCGTGGAAAAGGAGAGCAATCCTCCATTCGATACCTCATCCAGGCAATGGCTGAGGGTGTAGTTTCCTCGCAAGGTAAGGCCGCCGAACTGCTCGGTGATACCGGCCTGTAATCCTGAATAACTGCTTTTCGCTCCGGTTTCGAATTCGTTCACGCTGCCGAATCTCTGATCCAGCGGCTGTTCATAAGGATAAGGCGCAAAGCATCCGTCGCACACCGTCTGGTAACCGTTCAGCTCTACCTGGTAAGGCTCATGGATGCCGCGCGTGCCCACATAATCGAGCCGCGCCGCGCCATGCGCCCCCGCCTGCAGTTCCACCCCGGCATTGTATTGGTAGTAATACGGAGTTTTGAGCCTTCCACTCGGAAAGGTATTCATGCTCACCGCCAGGGGACATGTCGGCGCGCCCGCGGCAATTCCTGCGCATGGCGGCGCGCCCGCGCCAAAAACGCTTTGGAAGCTCTGCTCGGCATTATGGGTCGCATCCACCGCGCTGCCGTTCACGTTCGGCGCAATCCCCAGGCCGCCCACCTGTCCGCCGGTCCCGCCCACAAAGGTTGGCGCGTAAGGGGCGTTGGTCGCGGCCAAGTCGGCGATCTGCGCCGGAATAATGTCGTTGAAGACGCCGAATCCGGCATGCACAACGGTCCCGCGACTGACTTCGTAGGCCGCGGCGGCGCGGGGCTGCCAAACCAGCAGCGGCGTCGCCGGAAACAGGCCGCTAACCCCGGTCTCGATAACCTGATCGAGGGGCTGCCCGATGTCGTGGGTGAGATCGAGAAACGATCCCGCCGGACGGGCGAACAGACGTTGCTGATTTACCGGATCTGTATTCCAGGTCGCTCGCACCCCAATCGTCAAAGTCGTCCGCTCCGAGGGCTTGTAAGTATCCATCGCATATAAATCCATATTCCCCACCGCCACTCGCTCCTTCAGGGAAACGGGAAACGTCTGGCTTGCCGTATAGGCCGCGCCATAAGTGAACTGCGCAAGATCGTTATAAACAACGGTAGGTACGGTGCCTTCCCCCAGATCGTAGTCGCTTACATCGATGCGCCGCGTGTTGATTCCGAATTTGTATGTACTTCTCCCCCGCATCCAGATCAGGTTGTCGTTGATTTGCCACTGGGTAACGTCGCGTCCCTGGGGATAGGTATTGTTATTGCCTCCTATGGTTGTGAATGGGGCGTTGTTAGTGCCCGCCGCCACCACAATGGGAAATGTCTGCCGCACCTTGGCGAAGTTATACGGCTCAAAGATGCTTCCATACCAGCTCGCGCCGGGATTGAACTGATTCACCAGGCTCGGACTGAACACATGCGTGTACCCGGCAACCAGCGTCCGTTGCGGCTGCGGCGAGTACGAGTTGAAAATGGAGTTGATCGGATCGGTATAGGCAGCCTGCAACCCCGTGTCCTGCTGGAAGCGATACCAGACGCTGTTGTTTCGATCGATCGTGTGGTCCACCTTCACCACCACAAGATTCTCGGTATCATCGTTCGTCAACGACACCTGCCTCTGATTCGCGCAGCCGCTCCCATTGAAGAGTTCGCCGTTTGTCTGGCTCCCCGGAAGCATTGCGCCGCCCGCGTCCAAAGGGCAGGAACTCACTGGGACCGGCGTGCCGTCCGTATTACTGTAGAGCCTGAACATCGACTGGTAGAACGCAATCTCCCCAGGCTGCGCCGGCAGCGCGGTTCCCGTAATCGGATCTGTCCCGCCCTGCGCGAGTTGGCCTAGCACGTACTGCTGATAGGCGGGCGAAGGGACGACTGCCTGCGTCACCAGAGGCAACGCAATCCGGACTCCCTCATAGTGGGCAAAGAGGAACAGCTTGTTTTTCCGTATAGGTCCGCCCACGCTGACGCCGAACTCATTCACCGTGGAGCGCGGCTTCTTCGCCAAATTGCCTGCCGTGTCGTTGGCGTGAAGAAAGTAGTCTTCCGCATTCAACAGTGAGCCATTCCATATCTCGTAAAGGTCGCCGTGAAATCTATTCGTCCCGGACTTGGTGAAGTAATTCACCTGCGACGCTCCATACCTGCCCTGATCGACGGAGTAAGAATTCGTATTCACGGTCGCTTCCTCGACCGCGTCCAGGCCAATCACAAGGTTCGTCGACAATCCAATGTTCAGTCCAAGCCACGGATCGTTGCTGTCGTATCCATCCAGGATGTAACCGTTCGAGGTTGCGGGCAGCCCGTTGAACTCCACGTTGCCGTAGCCGCCGGGGGCCTTGGCGTCGTTCGATGAACCCGCCGTATTCATCAGCGCTCCCGGTGCAAACTGAGCGATATACGTCAGGTCCTGCCCGGGGTTGGGAAGGCTTGCAATCGTTTTGCTTTCCAGCGTCGTCGTGGTATTCGCGTTCTCCAGGCTGAGCATTGCCTGTTCCGCCTTCACTTCGACTCTCTGCGTTGTCGAAGACAGGGAAAGACTCAGATTCAACGTCACCGTGCGTCCCACCCCAACGGCAACCGGCCGCGATGTTTGCTCCGCGAATCCGCTTGCCCTCACCGTCACCGTATAGGTGCCGGGATTCACCTCGGAAAACAGAAACCGGCCGTTGCCGTTGGTTTGTCCGGCGCGGATTGCCTTCGTATCCACATCGGTCGCTATAACTCCCGCGTTGGCAAGCGCCGCGCCTGTCGGGTCCGCCACCGTCCCTGAGATGGCGCTCGATGTGCCGCTTTGCCCCAAAGATAACTGCGAGTTAACTATGGTTAAAAACAGAAAACAGATAAAGAAATACCTTATCGTTCGAGTGCATGTCATGCGTAACCTCCGTGGGGAAATGAGGGTTCAGCGTCCCATTGCAGTTTCGATCAGCAGCCAGGCATTGAGCCCGGCAATGAGCGCCGCCGTGAACCACGCCAGCCCTTGCAGCCAGCGCCCGTTCACAAACTCGCCCATCATTTTCCGGCTCCCGGTAAACATCACCAGCGGAACCACCGCAAAGCTCAGTTGCAACGACAGAATCACCTGGCTGAGAATCAGCAGTTTTTCCGTGCCCTGCTCGCCCGTGACCGCGACGACGATGATGGTTGGAATGATGGCCAGCGAGCGCGTAATCAGCCGCCGCAGCCAGGGCGAAACCCTGATGTGGATGAACCCCTCCATCACCACCTGCCCGGCCAGCGTGCCGGTGATCGAGGAGTTCTGCCCGCTCGCCAGCAGCGCAATCGCAAACAGCGTGCTGGCCCCCGCCGCGCCCAACAGCGGGCTGAGCAGCTTGTAGGCGTCCTGAATGGCCGCAACCTCAAAGTGGCCGCTGCGGTTGAACACCGCCGCCGCCACGATGAGAATGGCCGCGTTCACAAACAACGCCACGGTCAGCGCCAGAGCGGAGTCCACGTTGGCCATGAAGATGGCCTCGCGCTTGCCCTGCGGCGTCCGCTTGTAGCGGCGGCTCTGCACGATCGAGGAGTGCAGGTAGAGGTTGTGCGGCATCACCGTCGCCCCCAGAATCCCAATCGCAATGTACAGCATGTCGGGGTTCGTGACGATGGAGGGCGAGGGAATGAAAAGATTCTTGAACACCGGCCAGTACTCCGGCCTGGACAGAAACATCTGCACGCCGAACATCGCGATGATGGTCCCGATGAGCGTGATCACCAGCGCCTCGACGTAGCGGAAACCCCAGCGCTGGATCACGAGGATCAGCAGCACATCCAGTCCTGTGATCAGCACCCCGTAAAACAGCGGAATGTGGAAGAGCAGGTTCAGCGCGATGGCTGAGCCGATCACTTCGGCCAGGTCGCAGGCCGCAATCGCGATCTCCGCTCCCACCCACAGCGCAAAGCTGGCCCTGCGGCCGTAGGCTTCGTGGCACATCTGCGCCAGGTCCCGTTCCGTGGCCACGCCCAGTTTGAGCGACAGGCTCTGCAGCAGAATCGCCATCAGGTTCGACGCCATGATGACGAACAGCAGCGTATAGCCGAAGCGCGACCCGCCGGCGATGTCGGTGGCCCAGTTGCCGGGGTCCATGTACCCCACCGAAATCAGGAATCCAGGCCCCAGAAACCCCAGCAGCCGCCGCCAGTAAAGCGGCGAACTGGAGATGCGCACGCTCGAGTGCACCTCCGGCAGGGAGGGCTCTGGCAGAGCCACGGGCGATAGCAATTGTGTCGACACGGTTTCCTGGCGGAGAAGCCCGGAGGGCTCCTTCAACGCCAGTATGCCACAACTAGTTAATTGTGATTAATATTTTTTCTTACATTTAATTACGATGAAATCTCCGGATGCAGCCCCGTGCCCCATCCTTTCGCCTTTTTTCTGGCGAAAGGGTGGGAGACCGCGATGCATCGCCCTCTGATCGGATCGTTGACGGTTATGAACGCTCCGGACGCAGCCACACCGCCTCCGCCGCCGGCCGTCCCAAAATCGCATTCTTCGCCGGCTTGTCCGCAGGTAGCTCAATCGAAACGGTTTGATCGTAATTCTGGCTCACCACGCGCAGCCTCTGGCCCGGCCCGATGCCGGCCCGGTGAAGAAAGAGCAACAGCTTGTGGTCGCGCTCCTGCAGGCTGACGACGGTGTAGCTTTGCCCCTCGACGGCCTCTGACAGAGGCGTCTCGCCGCGCCGTTTGCGCTCCGCGGGGCTCTCCGGCAGCACTGCATTGCCGTGAGGGCAGGCGCCGCCCTCGCCCAGCTTCTCCCTGAGCTTGGCCTCGAAGGCCGGCGATACCGCGTGCTCCAGCCGCTCCGCCTCCTCGTGGATCTCGTGCCACTCCATCCCGAAGACCTCGCTCAGCATGCGCTCGATCAGGTGGTGGCGCAGCGCGGTGCGGTAGGCCGTCTCGCGTCCCGCCGCCGTCAGCCGCACAATCCCGTCCGCGCCCACCACAACCAAACCATCCCGCTTCAGCCGCTTCATCGACATGGTCACCGCCGGCGCCGACACCTCCAGCCAATGCGCCAGCAGCGCCGGTATCACCTCGCGCCCCTCCGCCTCGGCCTCCAGTATGGCCTTCAGGTAGTTTTCTTTCGAAACGTAGATCGAGTCTTTCATCGCGGGACTGCAACCAGTCTATACGGCGGAGCAGGTCTCAACTGCTAACCAACAGTGTCCGGCAAAGCGGGCGGCCCATTTCTGGACGGAACGGAAGCCTCCAGTGAAAAGTCTCCACCTTGCCACACATATTGATGTGTGGTATGCTACACATAGGGGGAGTCGCAATCATGGCAACCAATCTGGCTATCGACGACAGGCTGATTGATGAGGCGCGGCGAATCGGTCATCACGTGACCAAGAAGGCCGCTGTGACGGCCGCATTGCAGGAATACATAAATCGGCGAAGGCAGATGGAGATTCTGAACCTGTTCGGAACGGTCCCCTTCGACTTGAATTACGACTACAAGAAATCCCGCCAACTCGACCGGATTGAGATCGAGCCATGAGGGTCTGGCCGTGAAAACATTGCCATGAAAGTCCTGGTTGACACTTGCGTCTGGTCGCTTTCCCTGCGGCGCAGGAACAAGAAAGCCCTGAGCGATGACGAGCAGCGGATGGTCAGGTCGCTTGCCGAAGCGATCCAGGACGGCCGCGTAGCCATGATCGGCCCCATCCGCCAGGAGATCCTGTCAGGCATTAAAGATGCATATCAATTTGAACGATTGAGAGGCGCGCTCCAAGCCTTTCAAGACGAACCAATCGCAACAGGCCATTACGAAGAGGCCGCGCGCCTGTTCAATCTTTGCCGCAGCCGCGGAGTCGAGTGTGGGCCAGTCGATATTCTGATCTGCGCCGTCGCCGCCGCAAATCACTGGAGCATCTTGACCAATGATGCGGGCCTGAAACGCTGCATTGAGATCTCAAAGGCCGAGGGACTGGCCCGGTAAGCAGCGCCCGGCTGCCATTGCTGAAAGCTGGCAGCTGCCTTACGGTTTCACCCTCACCTTCGGCTCGACCGACAGCCCCGGTCGCAGCAAGTGGCTGGGGTCTTCGCCGGCCAGATCGGTAAAATCGATGCGCACCGGAACCCGCTGCACCACCTTCACGTAATTCCCCGTCGCGTTCTCCGGCGGAAACAAGCTCAGCACCGATCCCGTCGCGCCGCCGATCTGCGTCACCTTCCCGTGATAGGTCTTTCCCGTGGCGTCCACCGCGATCTCCACCGCCTGCCCGGCAACCATGTGCCGCAACTGCGTCTCCTTGAAGTTCGCCGTGATCCACAGGTCTTCGAGCGAAACCAGCATCAGCAGGTTCTGCCCCGCGGCGACGTTCTGGTCGATCTCCACGCTCTTGCGGGTGATGATTCCCGCCGCCGGAGCCACGATCCTGGTATAGCTCAGGTTCAGCTTGGCCATGTCCAGTTGCGCCTGCGCCTGCTCCACCTGGGCCTGCGCCTGCCTGGCGCGGGCGCTCTGCGCGGCCACCTGCTGCGGGGCGGTTTGGGCAAACGTCAACTGCGCCTGGGCCTGCTTCTCGCGCTCGCGTGCCACGCGCACGCCGTCCTCGGCAGCCTGCTCGGAGTGGCGGGCGTCGGAGAGCGCGGCCTTGGCGGCGTCGGCGGCGGCCACCGCGGCGTCAAACTGCTGCTTGCTGATCACGTCTTTCTCGACCAGCGGCTTGTAGCGCTCCAGGTCGGCCTGGGCCTTGGTGTTGTTGGCCTTGACCTGGCCCACGCGGGCATGCGCGGCCTGAAGCTGCTGCTCCGCCTGCTCGACGGCGTCGGCCGAGCCGGTCACATTCGCGTCGGCCGAAGTCAGGTTGCTGCCGGTGTTAACCGTGGTGATGGGCACATTCACTTTGGCGGCCGCGGCGTTGGCCTGCGCGCTGGCCAGCGCGGCCTCGGCGTTCTCGACCGCAACCTGGTAATCCCTGGGGTCCAGCTCCGCGATCGCGTCCCCCGCCTTCACCACCTGGTTCTCTTCCACGTCGACCTTCAGAACATGGCCGTTGATGCGCGAGCTGACCTGGATCAGGTGGCCGTTGACCTGCGCGTCGTCGGTGCTCTCGCTATAGGTGGAGCGCCACCAGATTCCGATCGAAATCACCACGATGACCGCAACCACCGCCACAAGAATGCCCCTGCGGCTGGACCGCGGCTGCTCCATCTCTGTCTCCGCTTCCTGTTCCAGTTCGGCTGGTGTTGGTCTTGAATCCGCCACGTTTACTTTCCTCCCAGATAGTTCTTATAGTTCTCGCCCGCGCCCAGGGCGCGCGCCAGGCTCAGCTTGGCCACATTGTGCCGGTAGAGGCTGGTCACGTATTGATCGTTGGCCTGGGCCACCGACTGCTCCGCCTGGCTCACGGCCAGATTGTCGCTCACGCCGTTGGCATATCGCTGCTGCGCCTCGCCCAGCGCCTCGTTGGCCAGCTCCACGCTGGAGCGCGCTACCTCAACCTGCTTCCCGGTCGAGGCTATGTCCAGCAGCGCGTCGCGCACGTCGGCGTCCACCTGCGCGTTCTTGTCGCTCAACCGGGCTTGCGCGGTATCCAGTTGCGCCTGGGCCACCTCGGCCTCGCCGCGCAACGCAAACTCCTCGAACAGCGGCGCGCTCAGCGTGCCCGTCGCGTCCCCGGTCCCATGCGAGTGCGAAAGGGTCGGGCCGATATCGCCGTAGTCGCCGTTGAACTTTAGCGTCGGCAGCCGCTCGGCCGTAGCCGCCTTGCGCTGCTCCTCGGCCGCCTTGGCCTGCTCCACCATCGCCGCCAGATCCTTGCGGTTGGCGTGGGCATGGCGAATCGTGGCCTCCACGTCCAACTGGTCGAACGCCGCGTAAGGCGCCTTATCGCTCAGGTTGAAACTCTGCGCCAGCGGCAATCCGATGGTACGCGCCAGCGCCAGCTTGTCTTTCTCCAGCGCATTGCGGGCTGCAATCAACTGCTGCTCCAGAGATTGGTAATCCACCCGCGCCCTCAGTTCGTCCAGCAGCGGCGCCGTCCCCGCCTGGTGATTGGCAACCGCCTGGTCGAGCGAAATCTTTGCCGTGGTCACTTGCGCTTCCACGCTGGCGACGCGGGTCTCATCGGCCAGCGCCAGCAGGTAGGCATTGCCCACCACAAGCACCACCAGCTCCCGCGCGTCCTGAGCGCTTAATTGGGCGGCGGCGAAGTTGTGCCGTGCGGCCAGATAGTTGCGCAGCGACGCCACATCGATCAGCGACCAGCTCAGCGACGCCCGCACGTCCGTAAAGCCGTACGGCCCGATCATGGTGGGAAAGCCCGGTATCCGGAACCCCTCCGCGGGCAGGTCCACCTGCATCTCGGTTTCCTTGGCGCTCGCATCCACCGAGGGCAGCAGCGATTGCAGTTGGCTCAGCCTCTCGCCCCGCGCCGCCGCCGTCTGCGTCCCGCTCAGGATGATTCCCAGGTTGGCCTTCAGTCCCCTCTGGATGGCTTCATCCAGGGAGAGATCGATGGTCTGCGCCGAGGCCTCGCCCGCCGCCACGCTGCCCTGAAAAGGGTTCGCGGCCTGATTCGGAGCCGGCGGTGTCTGCGCCGCCAACAAGCCTGAAACCAACATCGCAACGCCCGGCAGCAACGCGCAGGCGCAGGGTCGGATCGTGCTCTTTCTTGAATGCTTTGGCGAAATCAAGGTTCTTCAACTCACAGCCAAGCGCTACAGCCCCAGAATCTTCGCCCTTAATGGATGCGGAAAACTGGCTGCAAGGCTCTTCCATCTAGTGTATCGGACTCGCCGCCCCAGCCTGCTGAACTCCCGCGCGCAGCCCCGGCCCGATTGAGGAGTCCTGCCGCCGTTCCAAGAGGAAGGCAGTTCGCGGAGAATCGCCACGGTGGCAACAAGGCCGGTCAAGCGTCGGTCGTGCAATCCTGGAGCAGAGTGGTAGAATTTCGAACGATTCGGCTCTGAAAAGGGGTTGCCCATGAACTGGATGCGGTTTACTGCAATCGTGATCGGCTCTGGTGTCCTGTCGTCGCTCACAGACTGGTTTTTTGCCGGCGATTGGATCCATCGCCGCTTTACCTACCCGGAAATCTGGCGCAAAGGCGCCGAGGGGCGAGCAATTGCCCTCACCAGCCCGCTCCCATTTCTTACCTGCGCGGTCTTTGCCTATGCCGCCTTTCGCCTGGGTCTGCATTCTGTGCCGAGCGCCCTCCGGCTTGCCGTCGCAGTCTGGTTGATCGGGCCCCTCCCGCTGATCCTCACCAACGCCGCCTTCATCAAGTTGCATCGCGTCTTTGTCGTCTCGCTCGCGCTGGGTTGGCTGGTAAAACTGATGATCGTTGCAGTCGCCGTCGGTTGGTTTCTCCACTGACACGTCCGCCGGCGCCCGCTGCTCAGACGCTTCTTGCACTCCATTGTGCTTAAAGTGAGGGCGGAGAGATGGAAGCCGGTTTCTAGCGGCTCGCCGCCTGCAGCAGTTGCGAGGCCAGCGAACACAGCCCCTGGCGGAAAAGTTCCCGCACCGCATCCGGGCTCCATCCGGCAGCCTTTGGGCCCCCGTGCGCCTTCAGCAGCGCGATTGTCTCTGCCGTCGTGAACCCCGCCACCGCCCGCAGCACAAAGATGGTCCGCATCGCCGTCGGCAGGCTCGCCAGCCACGTCCGCACCCGCTCCCGGTCAGGTCCCGCAATCATCCCTTCCAGCTCTTCGCTCGATACTCCGGCCGCGTCCAGATCGTCCTCCTCGATGCACGTCGCCGCCGGCTCCACTCCCTCCGGCGCGGCCAGGCTGCCGGGGTTGCGCTTTTCCAGCGTATCGAGGGCCGCCACGCACAGTGCCCGCCGGCCGCTCTTGCGCGCCTCCAGCGGATCGGCGCAGGGAGAAACCTTCACCGTCGAGATCGCCGTCTCCACCAGCCGCACGCTGTCCTCGCCTTCACCTACCAGCATCGAGGCCATGTTGTACATCCCGGCGGCCATCAACTCGACGATCTCGTCCATGCCTTCCAGCGCCTGCGCCACCGTTCGGTCGTCCTTGGGCTGGCCGTCCAGCAGCTCGCGTACCCGCTTTGAAAAGGCTTGGGCCTCGGCAGGGCTCGGCTGGGACGGAATCAGACTGTCTTTGGGCGGGGTCGGTTCCTGGGGCATGGAGACGGCTCCTTCTGAGCGAACGCAGCGAGTCGAAGAACCTGCGTTCCTTCGGGGAATGAAACAAGCTGGCTCACTTTATATCCTCAACCCGCCGCGTCGCGCCGTCAATGCGGACTTGATCCGCAGCGCTGGACAACTTCCGGTCTACCCCTCATCCGGCCAGAACGCGCATTGCCGCTGTGGAATCTGGCGAAGGTTGCATCTGCACGAAGACTCATCCCCCGCGACGCCTTCGCTTGCGGACAACCGTGCTCGTTCTTAGAGCCCGAACGCATCAGGGTATCTGACCTTGCCCTGAACGCCGTCCAGAGCGCCGGGCCTGAGTTCAAGCGCCATGAAGGCTTCCGGAGGGAACGGACTGGCGAGAGAGCGGGCCTTATCCGCGGAGAAGCCGAAGCGTGGATAATACGCCGGGTGGCCGAGGACGATGACAATTTGTTCGCCCTCTCCGCGCAACCAATCCAGGCCGTGTCTGATCAGCTTTCCGCCGATGCCCTGGCCCTGTTGTTCCGGCAATACGGCCATGGGCGCCAATGCCACCGCCGGAACAGGCTCGCCGGTGGTCTCAATCGACATCCGGCTGAAGAGGATATGCCCCACGATCCGTTTCTCGGCCTCGGCGACGAAGGAAGCCAGCACAACGCCCTGGTCGCGCAAAACGTCAACCAGGTCCGCCTCGCACCGGCGGTTAAAAGCCTGTTCATTGACGAAGCGGATCGCGGCACGATCTTCAGGATTTTCACTGCGCACGGTCGCGCTGTCGTTCACGCTCACAGGCTACATTTTACCTTCGGAATCCCGCCTGGCCGAAAAAGCGCTTGGGTGCCGGTGCGCCTAGCTGACCCTCAGCAGCATGAGAGTGATGTCATCGTGTTGCGGAGCGCCGGCGGTAAAGCGATCGGTATCCAACATGATGGCGTTCAACAGCGCCTG
>JBKQRH010000180.1:0-3212 GCA_052326045.1 Occallatibacter sp.
GATAGCGCGTCATCTGCTTGCCGCCGCCGTGCACCACGACGAGTTCGGCACCGGAGGCGGCAACCGCCGCGATCTCTCCGGCCAGGCGCTGGCGCGAGGCGGCGTCATCGAGCAGCGTGCCACCGAGCTTGATCAGAACCCGACTCACAGCAGCCCCTCGGTTTCCGGGTATTCGAGCATCAGGTTCATGTTCTGCACGGCTTGGCCAGCGGCGCCCTTTACCAGGTTATCGATGGCGCTGACCACCACCGCCCGGCCGGTTTCCCCGTCCAGCGTGACGCCAATATCGCAGAAGTTTGTGCGGGCGACGGCATGCAAGTCGGGAACGTGTCCAGCCCGATAGAGGCGGACGAACGGCTCGCGGGCGTAGCGCTTCTCGTAGATGGCCAGCAGATTGTCGGCCGAAGCGAGGTTGCGGACGCGGAAGTAAATGGTTTCGAGGATGCCGCGGTCGAGCGGCAACAAGTGCGCGGTGAAGCTGAACTCGCTTTCCTCCAAGCCGCTGACCAGAAGCACTTCGGGAACGTGACGGTGGCGGAGGATGGAATACGCCGAGAAGTTTTCGGTGACCTCGCAGAAGCTGGTTTTCAGCGTGGGCTTGCGGCCAGCGCCGCTGACGCCACTCTTCGCGTCGCAGACGATTCCGGCGGCCCGGTCGACCACACCTGCCTCAAGCAGAGGGCGAATCGCCAGGTTGGCTGCCGTCGGATAGCACCCCGGATTGGCCACCAGGCGGGCGCTGGGAATCTGCTCGCGGCAGAATTCAGGCAGGCCGTAAACGGCCTTCGCGAGCAGGTCCGGCTGGGTATGAGTTTCCTTGTACCAGGCGAGGTAGTTGGCCGGGGTGCGCAGGCGGAAAGCGCCGCTGAGATCGATCACGCGCGCTCCAGCATCGAGCATGGCCGGGGCCAGAGTCAGCGAAACTTCCGGCGGAGTGGCCAGGAAGACCAGCGCAAGGCCTTCGGCATGAATCACTTGCGGATCGCACGGGAGGCATTCGGGCGGCTCCGCGTGGCGGATCGGTGAGGCCGGGCCGGACTCTTCGCGATGCTCCAGCAAATACGTTTCCACGCCAGGATGGCGCGCCAAGATGCGAACCAGTTCCGCGCCGCTATATCCGCGATAACCGACAATGCCGACTTTAGCTTTCATTTGGTTGTTTATTCTTTTGAATGAATAATTATACCACGAGAAGAGTGGGGGCGTGGCGAACGTGGACCGCGGCATCGTTGGCCGAAGCGCGAGCACGGCACCGGTTATACTGATCCGGTGGTGCGTCCTGACGAAGACGTATTCTTCTTACAGGTGAGAGCCCTGTCCGGGCAAGCGCTGGAGCACCCGGTAGCAGACCCCCGGCGGAAGGAGAGATCCGACCGGCCGAAGCGGGGTGTCGAAAGTCCGCTACAGGCGGAGAGCAAACAAGCGGGCCGCAACGGAAGCGAACGCTGTAGCCACGTCATAGTATCAGCCGAAAGGTGTTCGAGAGGGCCGAGCCGATCATTTCACGGCGAAGGCAATAGACAGCAGGCCGGTTCCAGAACGCTTGTTGGACCTCTCCGGGGTTGTGAGGCGGCGGCACGCTTGAACAGAAGGATGCGGAACAGGAGAGACCCTACCGGGCAGCCTGGGTCGGGCAAAGACCGAGCGTATAAGGCCGGACGGCTGAAATCGCGCGGAGCCGGGAGGGAGTCCGAGGGGCTCGTAGTACCAGCGAAGGCGTGCATGACAACACGCCGGAGGGAAGGGGCCCTGCTTTGATCGGGCTTGTGTGGAGGTAAGCGCGAGGGCATGCCGGAAACGGACAAATCCCCGGTAGTAGATAAAGTACGAGAACTCCAACGCAAGCTATGGGTGTGTGCCAAGCAGAGTAAGACGCGGCGCTTCCATGCGCTGTACGACCGGATCTACAGGAGTGACGTCTTGTGGAAAGCATGGGCGCGGGTGCGCAGCAATGGAGGGGCGGCGGGCGTGGATGAAATCACGCTGCGATCCATCGAGGAGCAGGGCGTGGCCCAATTTCTCGAAGGGATACAGGCCGACCTGAAGGCAAGCGAATACCGCCCCTCACCGGTGAGGCGGCAATACATACCGAAGGCTGACGGAAAGCAGCGGCCACTGGGGATACCGACGGTACGGGATCGGGTGGTGCAGATGGCGGCGAAGATCATGATCGAGCCGATATTCGAGGCGGATTTCGAGGCAAGCAGTTTTGGATTCCGTCCGAAGAAGAGCGCGGTCGAAGCCCTGGAGGCGATCCGCATAGCGGGCAACCAGGGGCATGATTTCGTAGTCGATGCGGACATCCAGGGCTATTTCGACAATATCGATCAGGAAAAGCTGATGGTGCTGGTGGGAGAGCGAATCTCGGATCGAAGGGTATTGAAGTTAATCCGGCAGTGGTTGAGGGCCGGGGTGATGGAAGACGGCACGGTGAGAGAAACGCTGGCGGGGACCCCGCAGGGCGGCGTGATCTCGCCGTTGCTGGCGAACATTTACCTGCACCTTTTGGATCGGCTCTGGGCGGCCAAATGTGGGTCGCTGGGAGTACTGATCCGATATGCCGACGATTTCGTGGTGATGTCCACGACGGAATCGAAGGCGAAGGAGGCACTTCGACAAATCCAGTTCGTGATGAGCAAGCTGGGGCTGGTGTTGCATCCGGAGAAGACGCGGATGGTGGAGCTACGGCGCGGGAAGGGAAGTTTCGTGTTTCTGGGGTGTACGATCCGCAAAAAGCGCAGTATTTTGCGGAACCCGCGGTGGTATTTTATGCACCGCTGGCCGTCACCCAAGGCTACGAAACGGCTCCGGGACCGTGTCCGGGAGATCACCGATTCGCGGCAAAGCGGGAAGGACGTGAAGCAGGTCATCGCGGAACTGAATCCCGTGCTTCGTGGCTGGGGGAACTACTTTCGGACAGGTACCTGTTCACGGGAGTTTCTCAAAATGGACGGCTTCGTGTACCATCGCATCACTCGTTGGTTCTATCGGCGAGGGGGGCAGCGGCCAACGAAGCAGGCTCCGTGGAACGGCCAACAGTTACACGATATGGGCTTGTACCGGCTGCGAGGCCACGTGCGTTACGCGGCGCAAGCCACACCAGTAAGATCATCGGTAAGCCGTGTGCGGGAAAACCGCACGCACGGTTTGAAAGGGGATTCGATGGAAACAGGTCGGCCTTGAGGCCGATACTGCGCCATAATCTACCAATG
>JBKQRH010000181.1:0-15158 GCA_052326045.1 Occallatibacter sp.
TCAAAGCCCAAATGATGCCTACAAGATAGAGGAGCGGGGGGAGGCCGGGAAATGGAAACCCCAAAAAGAGCAAGACGACACCCTCGGCAGCAAGACAAGCTGACATCAGGACGAGACAGGCCAACACCATGATTTACCTACTACATTGTGCGCTACGCGCGCCCTTGTCTAACGCAGTTTCAGGGTGGTGAGTGCAAACAATGCAAACACCAGGGCGCCGATCCAGAAGCGGACGATGATTTTGGATTCGCTCCAACCCAACTGCTCGAAGTGGTGATGCAGCGGGGCCATCTTGAAGATACGCTTCTTGTTGCGCAGCTTGTAGCTGCCCACCTGCAGCAGCACCGAGACCGCTTCCAGGATGAAGATGCCGCCGATGAACGGCAGCAGCAGCTCCTGGCGGATGATGATGGCGACCGTGCCGACGGCCCCGCCCAGGGCCAGCGAACCCACATCGCCCATGAAGATCTCCGCCGGATGGGCGTTATACCAGAGAAAACCGATGGAAGCGCCCACCATGGACCCGCAAAAGACGGTCAGCTCGCCCACCATGGGCATGCGCTGCAACTCCAGGTAGTCGGCAAAGACCACGTGGCCGCTAACATAAGTGAGCACGGCCAGCGCGCCCGCCGCGATGATGGTGCAGCCGATGGCCAGCCCGTCCAGCCCGTCGGTCAGGTTCACCGCGTTGGACGAACCCATCAGCACGAAGACGACAAACGCGATGAACGGCAGAAAGGCCAGGAACCCCAGATGGGGGACGGTGCTGGGCCACACATGCCAGGCAAGGTCGGGCCGCCATTGCTTGATGAACGGCACCGTCAACCGCGTGGAAAATACCTTGAACTGCTCCAGCACCACCAGCGCAATAGCCACCAGGGCTCCGGCCAGCCCCTGCCACAGCAGCTTGGCGCGCGCCGTCAGGCCCAGGTTGCGCCGCTGGACTACCTTGATGTAATCGTCGGCAAAGCCGATAGCCCCAAAGGCGATGGTCGAAAACACCGTGATCCAGACAAACGGATTGGCGGGGTCGGACCACAGCACCGTGGGTAGCAGAATGGCAATAATAATGAGCACTCCGCCCATGGTGGGCGTGCCCGACTTCTTCAGGTGCGACTGCGGCCCGTCCTCGCGGATAAACTGGCCGATCTGAAACTCGCGCAGCTTCTGGATCACCCAGGGGCCGATGAACAGCGCGATCAGCAGCGCCGTGCCCGAGGCAAAAGCGGTGCGAAACGTGAGGTAACGGAAGATCCGGAACGGGTGAAAGTACGGGTACAGCTTTTGGTAGAGCAGCCAGTAAAGCAAGTGGCCTCCAGAGCCGGCGTGAGGCGGGTTTCAGGTTGATTTTACAAGGCCGGAGGCTGCGGAGAGATGGAAATCGCGCACTTTGGAAGGATGCCGGATCAAGAACAGAAACAAGCGTCCACGGTCTCTTCTACACGGCGCAGCCATTCGGCGCGTTGCTCGGGTGTGCTGGTGACCACGACGCTGAAGGTCATCCGGATAATGTTCTTCACACCGCAAAACTCCAGAATGCATTTCTTCCAGAGCCCATCGAGCGGGTCGCCAAACTCTTGCATCTCCCGCTCCGGCTCAGTATTCGAGGTATTGAAGATAACCGCCGCTTTCGCCCGCAGCATGCCTACCGGCACACCCTCCCCGTTATCGCCCTCCTGAAAGCTATAGGCCACGCCGGGACGAAAGACTCGATCGATCCATCCCTTCATCGCCGCCGGGAGCTGGCCCCACCAGTTGGGGTGAACGATGATCAATCCATCCGAGCGCCGCAACTCATCGCAGTAGCGGGCCAGCTCCAATGGCGGCTGCCCTTTCGTGTCCAACTCGGGCACGGGCAGCAGCGGATCGAAGCCCTCTTCATAAAGGTCTTGGAACCAGACTGTGTGCCCGCCGCGCTTAAGCGTGCGGCAGGCGGCATGAGCGATTGCGTGATTGAAGCTGCGCCGGTCCGGATGCGCAAGAATGACAGAAATATCCATTGACAAGTGAAAGCATAACACCGCGGATTATAGTTTTACCGGGCACTATCGCGGCTTGACCTCAGTCGCGGTTCTGCTTCTGACCGCCTCGATGGCCCGCTCCAGATGCACGCCGCGCGAACCCTTCACCAGCACCACGTCTCCGGGCTGCAGATTCTGGCCCAGCCAGCCGCCGGCCGCTTCGGCATCGGGCAGAAAGAGCGATGCAACTCCGCCCGTGCAGGCGGCCGCGGCCAAATGTTCGGCGTTGCCCTGCACTCCGGCCACCAGGTCGAGACCGGCTTCGGCGGCGGCGCGTCCGCAGGCGGCGTGCAGCGCGGGGCCTTGCTCGCCCAGTTCGAGCATCTCCCCGGCTACCAGGATGCGGCGGCGGGCCGGACGCGTGGCCAGGGTGCGAATCATCGAGCGCAGCGCCTCGGGGTTCGAGTTATAGCTGTCGTTCAGAAGCGTGGCGCCGCCGATCTCCATCACCTGGCCGCGCTTGTCGCCGGCAGTCAGCGATGCGAGCGCCGCGACAGCGTCATCCAGCCCGACACCCGCCTCCAGCGCGACCGCCAACCCGGCCAGCGCATTCGATGCGTTGTGCGCGCCCAGCAAGTGCAGTGTCAGTTCGCCCTCGCGCTCACCGGCTCGAAACTTGAGGTGCAGGCCCGCCAGATTTTCCGTCACTTCGAGAAACTGCGGATCGGCGCAAGGGCCGGTGCCGAAGTAAACGACGCGGCCGGGAAAGTCGCGGCCAAACTGCGAGACGTACGGATCGTCGCTGTTGAGGAAGGCGACGCCGTTGGCCGGAAGCGCGTCCACCAGCTCGAACTTGGCGTGGGCGATCCCGGCCTGCCCGTCGGCAAAGTTCGCAATGTGCGCGGTGCCCACGTTGGTGATTACGCCCCAGTCCGGGCTGGCCATGCGCGCCAGCGTCGCAAGCTCGCCCGCGTGGTTCATGCCCATCTCGACGACCGCGTATTCGTGCTCCGGCTCCAGGCGCAGAAGTTCGAGCGGCAGGCCGAAGCTGTTGTTCAGATTGCCCCTGGACTTGAGCACATGGAACTTCGCGCCCAGCGCCGCGGCCACCGCCTCTTTGGTGGTGGTTTTGCCGGCCGAGCCTGTGATGGCTACCAAGTGCCGGCCCCACTGGCGGCGCACATGCGCGGCCAGGACCTGCAACGCGCCCAGCGGATCTTCGGCGATCAGCAGCGGCACGGCCAGCACCGCATCGGGCAACGTGGCTGCCCGCGCCCGCGACACCACCGCCGCAACGGCCCCGCGCTCCAGCGCCGCAGTCACAAAGTCGTGCCCGTCCAACCGCTCGCCGCGCACCGCAAAAAACAGCTCGCCGGCGGCCACCGTGCGCGAGTCGATGGAGTAGCCGCTCACCACCAGCGCGCCCGCGTTGGCCACGTTGGCCGGAGCCTCCAGCACCGCGCCCGCGCCGATTGCCGCCTCTGCCAGTGTGAGTTTCATTGCCCCCCACGATAGCCCAAATCAGCCAACGATGAAAGCGCAATCTGCGTGTCGTCGAAAGGAATTGTACCGCTGGCCAGAATCTGCTCCTTCTCGTGGCCCTTGCCGGCGATCAGAACTACGTCGCCCGCTGAAGCGGCCTCAAGCGCCAGCCGGATGGCCGCCGCGCGATCCGGCTCGATGGTGTATTGAACTCCACTGGCTTGCAGTCCCGGCTCGATCTCGGCCAGAATGGCCAGCGGCTCCTCGGAGCGAGGATTGTCGCTGGTGGCTACCACGAAGTCGCTGCCCACGCCGGCAGCTTGCCCCATTTTGGGGCGCTTGGTGCGGTCGCGGTCGCCGCCGCAGCCGAAGAGCGTGATGACGCGGCCGCCGGTTTGCGCCGTCATCTGCCGCGCCAGAGCCGTCAGGTTGCGGAGCGCGTCGTCGGTGTGCGCGTAGTCCACGATCACCGTGAAGGGCTGGCCGGCATCGACGGATTGAAAGCGCCCCGGAACGGGCTTTAGATGCGGGACAGATTCAATGAGTTCGCCAAAGGGCACGCCGCGCGCGTGCGCCGTCGTAAGCGCGGCCAGCAAGTTGAGGATGTTCACTTCGCCGGCCAGCCGTGAAGTCACTTTGGCCGAGCCCGCCGGCGTTTCCAACTCAATTACCGCGCCCCCGGGAGTGAGCGAGTAGTTTGCGGCGCGCCAATCGCCCTGGCCAATCCCATACGTCCGCACCTCGGCGCCTGCCTTGCGCGCGGCGGCGGCAAGCTCTTCCGCGCGCGGATCGTGCGCGTTGATCACTGCAACGCGGGGAGCCGGATAGACCGTGCCGTCGAAGAGCAGCCGCTTGGCTGCGAAGTATTGCTCCATCGTCTGGTGATAGTCGAGGTGGTCGCGGGTCAGGTTGGTGAAGACGGCCACATCGAAGTTGACCCCGGCCGCGCGGCCCTGGTCGAGAGCGTGACTGGAGACCTCGGTCACCAGCTCGGTGGCTCCGCGGGCAACGCCCTCCGCCATCAGCTCGAAGAGGTCGCGCGACTCGGGGGTGGTGTGCACGGAGGGACGCACCTCGCCGGCGACGTGATATTCGATGGTGCCGGCAAGCACGGTGGTGCGCGCAGCCGCATTGAGCAAGGCCTCAATGAGGAAGGCCGTGGTGGTCTTGCCATTGGTGCCGGTGATGCCGGTAGCCGTCAGCTTGCGCTCAGGATGTCCGAAGAAGGCGGCTGACGCCCGGGCCAACGCGCGCCGCCCGTGTTCCACCTCCAGGACAGGCAGGCCGGGCTGAAATACCAGCAGATGATCGAAGGTTTGCGCGGAGTCGGTGATGATGCCCAGCGCGCCCGCGGCGATGGCCTTTTCGACATAGCGGTTGCCGTCGGTCGAGCCGCCCTTCATGGCCACAAAGACCGCGCCGTGCCGCACCCGCCGCGAGTCGTACTCAATGCCGGTTACGGACTCCGCCAAATCGTCAACGGGGCCACCGACGGCGCCGACAGCCGTCACTTCTTCGATCAGTTCTTTCCAATTCATTACGTGCTTGATTGTAGATCGCCGGAGATCAATCGATGTCGTAAGGTTGTTTCTGAAATTTGGGGGAACTTTTCAAGCGAGCAGACTTTGCTCTTGACATGCAACTATTAGGTTGCATAATATGACGGCAATGGTCGCTGAGGTTGACAAGGTGTTCAAGGCGCTCGCTGCTCCCGAACGCCGGCTGCTGCTGGACCGGTTGCGCGCGGACAACGGGCAAACCCTGGGACAGCTTTGCCAGCACATGAACATGACCCGCCAGGCTGTAACGAAGCACCTCAAGCTGCTGGAAGAGGCAACGCTGGTCGCGACCATCTGGCGGGGCCGCGAGAAGCTGCATTATCTGAATCCGATGCCGATCCACGAGATTGCCGAGCGCTGGATCGGCAAATATGAGCGGGGACGCCTGCGCGCCCTGGCCGAACTCAAAGAGAAACTGGAGGGAGAAAATAATGGCTGAATCTCAGTTTGTTTATGTGACGTATATTCGCACCACGCCGGAAAAACTCTGGCGGGCGCTGATGGAACCCGAATTCACCCGCCAATTCTGGCACGACACGATCCAGGAATGTGAATGGAAGCCCGGCGCATCGTGGCGGATCGTGACACCCGACGGGCGCACAGCCGACTCGGGCCAAGTGGTGGAGATCGATCCGTTCCGGAAGCTGGTGTTGACGTGGCAGCATCAGCTCCATCCCGAGGCTCGTGCGGAGGGCTACTCCCGCCTGACCTACACCCTCGAAGAGAAGGGCGATTCGGTCAAGCTCACAGTGCTGCACGAGATGGACAAGAGCGACTCGAAGCTCGTCAAGGCGATTTCGGGCGGTTGGCCGATGATCCTTGCCAGCCTCAAGAGCCTCATGGAAACGGGCGAGGCGCTTTCAGCAACTCGTCGCTGGCCGGAAGGGATGTAATTCTGTCTCTCTGCGGACCGGAATGCCTCACCGTCCGCAGCGGACCACGATCTGGGTTCCGGGAGCGACCATGGCGCCGGGAGCGGGCGCCTGCTCACGAACCGTCCCGCTGCCGCTGATCTGCACTTCCAGGCCCGCGGCTGCGGCCTGCTCGATGACTTTGCGCACCGGCAATCCTATCAGCGATGGGACTTGAAGGCGTTTGGCGTCGGTGACCGTGACAGTCGCCTGCCCAACTGTTGCTGACCCCGCCGCCTTTACCTGCTGTGCGGCTGGTTGCGGCGCCGCGGAAGGAGTCTGTGCGCCGCCTGTTTTTACCTTGGCGCTCGAAGCCGGACTCGCGGGCTGCGTGGCTGTTTGGTTTGCGCCCGCGTGCAGGTTCTTAATATCGCCCCCCCGCAGGGTATCTTGGCTGCCCCCCCGCAGGGGGTCGTCGCTGGGCAGATCGTTGGCCGCGGCATAGAGCGCGTTGATATCGCCCGTATGCTCTCCGGCGTCGTCTTCGGTCACGGGCGCGTAGGCCTCCGACGGAGCGCGGGACGGGCGCACGTCGATGTCGTGCGGCACGCCCAGATACTCAAGCACCTGCTGCGCCACCTCGGCAAACACCGGAGCGGAAACCGCGGTGCCGTAATACGAGCCACCTTTCGGATTGTCGATCACCACCGCTACCGAGATGACCGGATTGTTTACCGGCGCAATGCCGGCGAACGAAGCGATGTGCATGGTCTTGGAGTAGAGATGCGTGACCGGATCGATCTTCTGCGCGGTGCCGGTTTTGCCGCCGGAGGAGTATCCATTCAGTTGCGCCGGCTTGCCGGTACCAAACAACACCACGCCTTCCATCATTTTGCGCATCTGCGCGGCGGTCATCTCGGAGAGCACGCGGTGGGCGCCGGCGGGAAGCGGATTGGGCAGCTCGCCGCCCGGTTTGAAGGGCGAAGGCTGCAACGGCACCTGCGGTGCGGCTGGCGAGACCTGCGGCGTAGATCCTCCTTGGCCACTTGCAAGATGGTCCACCTGGCCGGGCAACAGCACGCGCGGCGGCAGGTAGACCCCGCCGTTGGCGATGGTCGAGACCATGGAGACCAGTTGCAGCGGCGTGACGGCAATCTCCTGTCCGATGGCGATGGACCCGATCGACGATGGACCCCACTTGTTCACCGGGCGTAGCAAACCGCGTGTCTCGCCGGGCATTTCGGCGCCGGTGCGGGTGCCGAAACCGAAGTCGAGGATGTATTGATAGAAGCGGTCCTGGCCCACCTTCAGCGCCAGCTTGATGGCGGCGACGTCGCTTGACTCCTCCAGCGCCTTGTGGACTGGAATCACACCGTAATGTTCGCCCTGGTTGTCGTGAATCACGCGGCCTGCCAGCGTGATCTGGCCGCCCTGGCAGTCGATCTTGTCGTCCGGAGCGGCCACGTGCTGCTCCAGCGCAGCCGAATAAGTGACCAGCTTGAAGACCGAGCCCGGCTCGTAGACGTCGCCGACGGCATGATTGCGCAGCAGCTCCGGCGTGGTGCGGCGAAACTGATTGGGATTGAAGGTGGGGCGGATGGCCAGAGCCAGAATCTGCCCGGTATGCACGTCCTGCACCACCACCGTGCCGTTGGCCGCCTGGGTGCGCTGCATGGCGTGGTCCAGCGCCCGCTCGGCCAGGAACTGGATGTTCTCGTCGATCGTCATCACCAGGTTCTGGCCCGGCTCGGGCTCGTGTTCGCTCGATCCCAATACCCGGCGGCGCGCATCCATGGCGGTGTACATGCGGCCCGGAACGCCGTGAAGTTGCGGCTCGAACTTCTGTTCCAGCCCGCCCAGGCCGTTGTCGTCCAGCCCCACATAACCCAGCACCTGCGCGGCGATCTCGTTGTCCGGGTAGAAGCGCTGGAACTCCTTCTGAAAGTAGATGCCCTTGATGGGCAGCGCCCTGACGCGAGCCGCAACCTCCGGCGTCACGCGCCGCGCCACCCAGGCAAAGCTGTTTCCCTTATCGAGCCGCGCGGCAATTTGTTCCTCGGTGGTCTGCGCATCCTCAGGGTCGGTGTGCACCACGGCGGCCAGGGCGTGCGCGGCAGCCTGCTCGTCGTCGATCTCGGTGGGCACGGCGAAGATGGAGTCCACCTGCACGGTCATGGCCAACTCGCGCAGGTTGCGGTCGTAGAGCACGCCGCGGCGGGGAGCCACTTCAAAGGTACGCTGCTGCTGCTTCTGGGCGCGCTCCACAAACTCCTTGTGGCGGACTATCTGCAGCCAGAACAGGCGGCCGGCAATGGCGCATGCCCAAAGCAGAAAAAGCAGGCAGAGCAGCCAGAAACGCGCCCGCTTGAACGGTATAACACGCGCCGCATTGGGGCGGTTCCGGTTGACTCGAACGGCTGCCTGCATCGCGGTTACTACTCCTAGCTTCTAGCCTCTAGCTCCTAGCCCCCCATCCGCATCCAGCTTACCTTCTGTTCCAGACTTATGAAACTCGCGACGCTGGCCCAATAACTCGTTGCTCGCACTCCAACTATAGTTGCTGGAAACTAGAAGTTAGAGGCTAGAAGCTAGGGGCTGGAAGCTAGAAGCTAGTAGCTGTCCTTGGGCGCCGGAGGAGTGACCTGGGCAATGGCGGGAGCGCCAACATCGGGACGGGCGTTGGGATGAATCACCTGGCCCGGCTGCGGCTCCGCAAGACCCAGTTGGCGGGCCATCGAGTCGATGCGGCCCGGCTGGGTAAGCTGTGCCTCGGCCAGCCGCAACTGGCGGTTCTCCTCGCGCAACTGGTCGCGCATCTGCTTCTCCGACTCCACGCGGTAACCGCCTTCGATGGCGTTGAAGTGCTGCAAACCATAGATCATCACCAAAGAGAACAGCACGGCGACCGCCGCGGAAAACAGGCGCATCTCGCGCACCCGCACCGGGTCCGGCGCTTTGACCAGCCGCGAATTGTCGATGTGCCTGGCGAAGTAAAACTCCGGCGTGCGCACGCCCCGCCGGCGCAGTGCCTGCTGGGCCAATAGCTCGGCGTTCCGCTCGGCGGCTCGCGCGTTCCAGTTGCGGCCGGCTTCGAAATAAGTTGTCGTGCATGCCGCCATGGTTTCCTCCCTGAGCTTTCAGCTTCTAGCTGTTAGCTATTAGCTCCGTTTGGTTCGCAAATCGTCTTGTTTCCCCTGATAGAACTGCCGCTCTTTCGTTCACAATGCTCGATGCCTATACTCCAAAGCTAGAAGCTAAAAGCTAGTAGCTGTCCTTTCCGCCGCCCTCAGCTTCGCGCTCCGCGAGCGGGGGTTGCGTTCCATCTCTTCTTCGCCCGCCACGGCGGGCTTCCTGGTCAAAATCTCCCAGATTCCCTGCTGCGCGCCGTCCCGCAGGCTGTCTTTCGCGATGCGATCTTCCAACGAGTGAAAGCTGATGACGATCAGTCTTGCCGAGGGCTTAAGCAACCTGGGTGCGGCCTCAAACAATGCCCGAATTTCGTCCAGCTCGCGATTCACGACGATACGGAGAGCCTGAAAGGTTCTGGTCGCCGGGTGAATCCGCTCTTGTTTCATTGCCGGAGCGGCTGAGGCTACAATCCGGGCCAACTGCCCCGTGATTGTAACCGGCCGCCCCCGCACAATGGCTCTGGCGATTCTCCGCGACCTCCTTTCTTCTCCGTATTCGTAAATGAGGTCTGCAAGCTCTCGCTCGCTCGCCTCGTTTACCACTTGTGCGGCGGTTGGCTCTTGGCGCGTATCCATGCGCATGTCTAAAGGGCCGTCCGCCTGAAAACTAAATCCTCTGCGCGCCTCGTCGAACTGCAGGCTGCTCACTCCAAAGTCGGCCAGCAAGCCATCCAGCGAAGCCGGCTGCACATGACGGGCAACGGAACTGAACGCCTCGCCCACCAGAGTCACCTTGGGCGCCTGGCTGCCCAGATCCTCGCAAACCCGGCCCAGCCGCACTCTTGCCAGCTCCAGCGCCTCGAGGTCCCGGTCAAACCCGATCAGATGCCCTTGAGGTCCCAGCAGCCTCGCAATCCCCTCGGCGTGCCCCGCCAAACCCAGCGTGCAGTCCACATACGTTCCGCCTGCGCGCACCCGGAGAAAATCAATCGCTTCCTTGAAAAGAACTGGCACATGGCGTTCATTCGAATTCGTCATGCGTCCCCCTGGGGGGCAACGTGGTTCAACTATCCCGGCGGGTAAAAGCCGCAACCGCATTGAGATCGTCCGCCGTCAATCCAGACCCCGACAACTGCTGCTCGATTTCCTTCTCGTTGTGAACTTCCAGGTAGATCAGCTTCCCGAATACCGAAACTTCCGCAGTTAGCTTGGCCTTTTCGCGCAAAATCTGGGGCAGCAAGACCCGCGCCTGGCTGTCGATCTCCACCTGCTGGCCGTAGTAGCTGGTCAGGTTCATGTACTTTTCAACGACCGGGTTCATGGCGTTAACCGCCAGCAGGCTTTCCTGCTTCTCCCATTCCGGCAGCGGCCAGACCTGCGCGCTCCTGCCGTTGGTGGAAGTGATGTAGAACTGGGTGACGTTGGCCGCATCCAGCAACTGCTTGAACGCAGACGGGATCTTCAGCCGCCCCTTCTCATCGACCTTCGCCGGATGGTTTCCGCGAAACACTTTTCTGCCTCTTGTCCGTCCGCGGCTGATTCCTCATCTCGTTCCACGGCCGGTTCCCTGCCCCGAACTTCCCTGTTCCCGTTAGCCAGGCTGGTTCCCCAGCCGATTTAGCGTCACGGATGCCTCGTGGAGAAAATGAAATGCGTGTAGACTTGCTTTGGATCAGTTCAGCGGTTTGGGTGAATCTGGATTTTGCTGATCTGCTCCCGAGACCACTTTGCTCTACTAAGCTACACTTAACTCCACAAGAGCGATACTACAGCCGATATGGGCGCACGCCAAGAAAAAAATCAAGGTAAAGTGTGGGAGTTTGAGGACAATTACAGGAAGTTCGCCTAATAGATTAAGAAAGTTCGCTTACCACAACATGTAGTGGTTACTGCTTTGGTTCTGGCACTGGACAGGACCGGCAGGCTGTGGTAGGTGAACAAAAAGCGAAAACCGGTGCCTTCTGCCTTCTGCCTGACCAGAAAAACCGCTTGCGCCCGTACCGGTTCCACCCCTGTAGCCTTACTCATTTTCGGAACTGCGCACCTGCCTCCCGCGCTCAACCACCAGCTTCAGCAGATAAAAGAAGACCATGGCGTTGATCACCAGCAGGCTCGCCCTAATCCACGTCACTCTGCGGAACACCTCGAAGAGTTCCCAGGGCAGGAACGAGGCGGTGATGGCCAGAGTCAGGTACTCGCCCCAGATTTTCTCCAGATAAAGCCCAATCCCCTCCGCCATGCCGAGGGCAGCGTAGCAGAAAGCCGCCACGCCGATCCGCCGCAGCAACGGATCGTTCAGAAGCGAGGCCTTGTCCAGGATGAAGTCGACGAAGTGCGATTCGGGATTGAAGCGCATGTGGTGGGCAAGTTGCGCCAGCAGATCGCCGATGTCCTTGTGCAGCAGGCGCAGCGCGCCCACGCCAACGGCCACAAACAAGAGCGCCAGGGCAAATTTGTAGGCCGCAATGAGCACCAGCCATCGATTGCGGCGCCTGGGTCTCGACAAGGACGGCGATGGAGAGTCGGTCATGGTTTTCCGGGAGAACTTGTTTGAAACCGGCTGCTTGTTCTTACGTTAACTGAAGCGCGCCGGTTCTCCTAACGGCGGTTGCTCCCACGGCAGGCAGTACAGCGTGGGTGATCGACGCTCTGATTTATCTCTTCAGATTCAACAGCGCGTCGCGGTCCAGCAAATTGCCGTCCACGATGAGCCCGGAGATGCGGCGCGCGTTCCAGATATTTGCGATGGGATCGGCATCCAAAACAAGGATATCGGCCCGCCGGCCGGGGGCGATCTGGCCCAGTTCGTTCCAGCCGAACTGGAGGGCGTAATTGTTGGTGGCCGCGGCCAGCGCCTCGCGAGGGGAAAGCCCCAGCCGCACCAGCAGTTCCAGCTCGGTGTGCATGGAGATGCCTGCCATGCTGCCATTCACCGACGCGCCCGAGGCCGCCAGATAGTGCGGATAGGCGGCGAATATCTTTTCATTGATGAGCCATAGCCGCATCGCGGACTGGTCGGCTTTTTTGCGCTGGCCGTCTTCCATCCAGCGCTGCGAAGCGGCGGGCAGGCGGCGCATCCATGAGAACAGCGGATAGACCAGTTCGCCGGTCGCGCGATCCGACGGCTGGAACATGTGGGCCGGGTCCAGCAGCCGGGCGGCAGGCTCCTTCCACAGGTTGCGATGAGCCGGCAGTTGCAGGTAATAGAGGCTGAAGGCGGGCATCAGCGCGGCGTGGTGCGCGGCCAGAAAGCGGGCGTAGGCGCGCAGGTGCAGGTCGACCGGCGGCAGCCGTTCCGCGTAGTCGTAGGCCGCCGATGCAGCCGTTCCCACGGGGTTTTCAACCAGCGGCCTCTGCAGCTCATCGGGAATCAGGCCCAGTTCGTAACGGCCCATGTGCAGCAGCACGTCCACGCCGGCCTCGATGCCGACGTTGTAGGGCGTGGAAACGAACTCCCCGTAGGTGACCAGCCCCATCTGGTGGGCGTGAGCGATGATCCACTGCGTATTAGCCGCGGTAAGATCCTGGCCCAACCACAACACGCGCGTTCCCAACTGGGCGGTGGCCGTAAGCTGGCGGGCCGTATCCTCAGGGCTGATCTCGGCGGGACGGGAGCCCTCCCTGAGCTTGAGCGCCCACTCCGGACGCTTGGCCAACAGGCTCCAGTTGTCGGTGGTGCCGATCGAATCCACCAAATAGAGATGAGGGCTGGGATTGGCGGTAAAATCGATCGTCCCGCGCCGGTAGTCGCTCGCGGCCACCACCGTAGTCACGCCCATGTAGAGATTGGCATTGGCCTGGCCCTGCGAGTTCATGCCGGCAAAGCCATCCACCAGCCCTGGGATGATGTATTTCCCGGTGCAGTCGATCACCTGCGCGCCTTTGGGAATGGGCACGGACCCGCGGGAGCCAACATCGGTGATGCGCCCGTCGCGCACAATCACGATCGTATCCTGCAAGTCTCGTGCCGAGCTGCCCCAGTCGGTAACGTCCACCACGGTGCCGCCGTCCAGCACCAGCGGCGTCGAGCCTGAGCCTGCGGGAAGGGCCGGGGACTGTGTCTGCGGCCAGGCCAGAACGCCGGCCAGAGCCGCTCCACCCAAACCCGCCAGGACGATACGAGAGAGTCGCATAAGAAAATAGGTCTGTTGAGGATTGTCGCACAGCGATATGCGGTTTCTTTTAGCCGGCCACCAGCGCAGGCCGACGACGGCACGCCAGCAGGGGCAGCACCTGGGCCTGCGCTTCGTCCACTGTGAGGCCGTACTTTGCGCGCAGACCGTCTATCTTGCCGTGCTCGATGAAGCGGTCGGGCCAGCCGATGCGCACCACCGGAACCGCGCTGCCCATTTCTTCCAGGGCCTCGATCACCGCCGAGCCAAAGCCTCCCGTCTTCACGTGATCCTCAAAGGTGACGAAGGCGGCCACGCGCCGCGAGTATAGTTCGAGCATCTCGCGGTCCAGCGGTTTGACGAAGCGGGGATTGACGACCGCTGCGGAGTAGCCGTCGCGCTCCAGCCGGCCGGCCAGCTCCTGCGCCAGGCAGATCATCGGCCCCAGTCCCAGAATGGCCACGTCGAAGCCGTCATGCAGCACCTCGGCCTTGCCGAGGGGAATCGCCTGCGGCTCGGGCTTGCGGGCCACGCCGGCCACCGCGCCCCGCGGATAACGGATGGCGCTCGGCCCCGGAAGCTGAACCGCCGTCATCATCATGTCGGCTAGCTCATCCTCGTCCTTGGGGGCCATCAGCACCATCTCCGGAATGCCGCGCAGGTAGGCGATGTCGAACAGTCCATGATGCGTAGGCCCGTCATCGGCGGAGAGTCCGGCGCGGTCCATGCAGAAGAGAACCGGCAGTTTTTGCAGGCAGACGTCGTGCACGATGGGATCGAAGGCCCGCTGCAGAAAGGTCGAGTAGATGGCGCAGACCGGCCGGTAGCCGCGCGTGGCCATGCCGGCGGCAAAGACGACCGCATGCTCCTCGGCGATGCCAACATCGAAGTAGCGTTTGGGATAGTGGGGCCGGAACAAATCCAGGCCGGTGCCGTTGGGCATGGCCGCGGTGATGGCCACAATGCGCTCGTCCTTGCCGGCCATCTCCACCAGCGTATTGGCGAAGACCTCGGCGTAGGTAAGCTCGCCGGCCTTGGTCTTGCCCGTCTCGGGATCGTAAGGCCCCAGGCCGTGGAACTTTTTCTGCCCGTCGAGCGCCGGCTGAAAGCCGCGTCCCTTCTGCGTGAGCACGTGCAGCAGCACCGGGTGGTCCACGGTCTTGAGAAACTTGAAGGTCTCCACCAGTTGGGGCAGGTTGTGGCCGTCGAGGGGGCCGAAGTACTGCAGGCCGAACTCCTCAAACAGAATGGAGGGCCAAAGCATGCCCTTGGCAGCCTCTTCGGCGCGGCGCACCACCGTCACTGCGGTCTTGCCGCCGAATCGCTCGATGATCCGTTTGGCCGAGTCGTGCAGATGCTGGTAATGCTCGTTGGTGACGATGCGGTGGAAGTAGCGGGCGATGGCGCCCACGTTGCGGTCGATGGACCACTCGTTGTCGTTGAGGACGACGATCAGCCGCTTGGTCTGCTCGGCGATGTTGTTCAGCGCCTCGAACGAAATGCCGTTGGTGAAGGCCGCGTCGCCGGCCACGGCAACCACGTGCTCCGTGCCGCCGGACAGGTCGCGGGCCACGGCCATTCCTAAAGCAGCGGAGAGCGCGGTGCCGGCATGCCCCGCTCCGTAACAATCGTGTTCGCTCTCGGCGCGCAGCATGAAGCCGTTCAGCCCGCCCGGCTGGCGAATGGTCTCAAAGCGTTCCCGCCGCCCGGTAAGGATCTTATGGACGTAAGCCTGGTGGCTGACGTCGAACAGCAGCTTGTCCTCGGGGGTATTGAAGACCGCGTGCAGGGCCAGGGTCAACTCCACGACGCCCAGATTGGGTCCCAGGTGGCCGCCGGTCTTCGACAGCGTCTGAATCAGGAATTCGCGGATCTCCTCCGCCAACTCCGTCATCTCCGCATCGTTCAGGCGCTTCAGGTCGGCAGGCGATTGGATTCGCTCCAGCAGTGTTCCCATTTACTTCATTCCCCCTGAACCATGCCGGGCCTTCAGGGGAAATAGCTCCCCTGCATCGAAAAAAGGCCCCTTTTAACCGGGTCTCCAGGAAGCGGTCTTTGCTTCTTG
>JBKQRH010000182.1:0-3689 GCA_052326045.1 Occallatibacter sp.
GAAGAGACTTTCTAGGAGGGAAAAAGCAGAAGTAGAAGGCAGAAATCAGAACCAAGACATCTTCCTTTTCTGATTTCCACTTTCTGATTTGACTTTTCTAATCGTCAATCGACGATGGTAAATCGGCAATTCACGAGCCTCCCAAATGCGGAAGTGGCGGAACTGGCAGACGCACCAGCTTGAGGGGCTGACGCTCGTCAAGAGCGTGGGGGTTCGAATCCCCCCTTCCGCACCATATTTCTAACCGGGTTCTATTTGCAATCAGTTGCGGCCCCATGTAAACCTCTCGCTATATTGACGAATAGTTATACAATTAGTATCCAATGAAACGTACTTGGTTGTCAGTTGCCGTGACATCCGGCGTCTCCTGAAGGCACCGGGCTCGCGCCGCGTGACGCGGATTCACAGCATGTCGCAACCTGGACGATTAGTCTGGACCGTGGCTGGTTGAACACTGAACTGGTTGCGGTCGAGCGCGAGCCAATCTTGAAAGGGGAGCTTATGCGTGGAAATGAGAAAGTCATCCGCCTTTTGAATGAAGCCTTGGCCGATGAATTCAAGGCGATCGTGCAATACATGGTGCAAGCGGAGATGTGTGAGAATTGGGGATACCCGCGCCTGGGAGGCTTTATCAAGAAACGGGCCTTCGACGAGATGCACCATGCCGAGGGGCTGATCGAACGCCTCCTGTTCCTGGAGGGCAGCCCCAAATTCGATCCCATGCCGACTCCGCAGATCGACGCCAGCGTCAAGGCGCAATTAGAGACGGACCTCGCCTGCGAAGTGGCGGCGGTGAGCCAGTACAACGCGGCCATCGCCACGTGCGTCGAGCTGGGTGACAACGGCACGCGGACGCTCTTCGAAAAAATGCTGCACGACGAGGAAGGCCACGCCGACTTCCTCGATACGCAACTCTCCATGATCGGTGAATTGGGTCTCGCCACCTATCTCAGCCGCCAGATGAGCAGCGAAGAACCGGCGAAGTGATGCGCTGCCAGGACTAACGCCGCCGAGGAGGCCGCCGAAGATGAACCTTATTCACCGGTGGATCTGCCGCTCCGGTTCGTGGCGCAAGGTGCTGGGAGAGAGGGTGTTTCCGTGGGCTTTGAAGGGGGTGGAACTGGGGCAGGACGTCCTGGAAGTCGGCCCCGGTCCCGGGCTCACCACGGACCTGTTGCATCCAGGCGTCACCCGGATGACGGCGATCGAGATTGATCCGGCGCTCGCGCGCTCTCTGGCGACGCGCTTTGCCGGCAGCAACGTGACGGTGATCCAGGGTGACGCCACCGCGATGCCTTTTCCGGACGCGCAATTCTCCGGGGCGGTTTCGTTTACCATGCTCCACCATGTGCCGTCGCCTGATTTGCAGGACCGGCTGCTGGG
Source organism: Occallatibacter sp. (assembly GCA_052326045.1). GTDB lineage: Bacteria > Acidobacteriota > Terriglobia > Terriglobales > Acidobacteriaceae > Telmatobacter. The sequence goes on from JBKQRH010000182.1 coordinate 1,384, forward strand.
GGAAGTCCGGCGAGTGCTGAGGCCTGGAGGCGCGTTCGCCGGCATGGACAGCCGGCAAAGCTTCAGCATGAGACTCCTTCATATTCGTGACACGCTGGTTCCGGTTGATCCCAACACTTTCGGCGTCCGGCTCGAATCCGCCGGCTTTCGCGACGTTTTCATTGAAGCCAACGAGCACGCCTTCCGTTTTCGCGCTATCGCGGACTAGTGTCGGGTAACGCCTAACTCTTGACAATGGTTTTCAGTTTTCACTGCCCCGTATTCAGCCGGAACAGACCAAACCCACGCTGAGAGAGAACTGGGGACTGAAAACTGAAAACTGCCGTCATCAAGAATCAGGTGTTACAGCACACTAGCCCCGGATCGCATCCATCACCGCCGCTACGCGCTGCTCCGCCACCCAAAAGTTGCGGAATGGCCACCCCAATTGAATCCCCAGTGATTCCAACCCCATCCAAAACCTCCGAAGAAGCCGATTCCGAAGCCCATTCCGAATGAGAGGTAGGGGCCACCATACCAAATCCCGGGATACGGGTACCATCCCGGCCACCCCATGATGGGATCTCCGTAAGCCAACCATGGATCATACGCGGGGACGTAAACGACATTGGGGTTTGCAGGCTGAACGACGATCGTCGAGCCTTGCGTCGTTACGACTTGCTGCGGCGTGGTCTTAAGATCACCGGCTCCTTGCGCCCGCTGGCGCATCACCTGTACGGCATCCATCACATCCTGTTGCTGGTTGTAGTAGGCGTCGCCGAGAGAGGACGTCCAGGAGAGGTTCTTGTCCATATTTCCCAGGACGGCGGGAAATGCCGTGAGCGCCTTGACGCTCGGGTCCCAGGGTTGCTGGTCCACGGCCTGACCCAAAGCGTCGCCTTTTAGATCCTGATGGTCTTGCACCCATCGGTCGGCCTCGACGATTTGCTCGGGAAAGGTGGACGCCGCCAGGATCTGCGCCACCAGCGAATCCGGATAGAGCGCAATCGGCGCAACCAATTGCTGCAACTGCTCAGGAGTCCCTTGCGTGTAGGGCGGGGCTGGCGCGCTCGGCGGCGCGGCCTGCGGCGGGGCTGGCGCGTCTTGATAGGCTGACACGTTCTGAGGCCCCATCGCCAATAACATGGCCAACCCCAACAGGGAAATTAATATCTGCACGCCCCATCGCGGCCTTGAGAACCCTGCGACACGTCCAAAAATGTTCATGTTCTTGAACCTCCTTTGCACCTTCATCAGCGTGAGGCCTCCGATAAATAGAGATGAGCAAGACGCGGTTTAAGCCGGAAGCGCGAGGTCGCTCGCTTCTCACGCGTTCTTACACGACCTCCGAGGGGCTCTGACATCGAAGAGCTAGCGCAACGGAGCAATAATCCTTTTCTCGATCTGCCGAGGTAAGAGCGACACCATCAGTGGCGCCACGCATTGGCTCTCCCTAGGCACGGCCATGATCACAATAGGCAGCCAAAGGGCGCCTGTCTGTTCATAATTGACCACCGTCCGGTTCGATGTTGCCTATCTTCCATAAGATGCCCCATGGCGTGGCCGCCTGGGAATGGAAAACGGGCCGGTCCAGCGGAGGCTGGGGGTTAGGGATTCGGGGTCGGGGATTCGGGGCTCGGGGTTCGGATTCCATGCGCGCTGGAGGATGTGTAGGGCCGAACTGCGTTCGGCCTCGGGGTGAGCGCCTCGGGGAGAAAATGTAGCGCAAGGCTCGCTCTCCAGCCTTGCACCTTTCAACCGCGCCGTGATTCTGGCGGCGCGGCGGGTTGGCGCAGGCGATCACTTTTTAGCGTTTGCGATCTCCCGAAGGGACTCTCTATCGGCGAGCCTTTGGCGCGGGCATACTCTTCGGCAGGGTGCCGTTTTACAAGCCGACGGAGATGAGCCGTCAGCTCCCACAAGTCCCTTCGGGAAATCGCCGACCCCCAAGAACAACGGTCTGCGCCAGCCGACCAGAATACGAGGGTTGGTCATGATTGCACAGACATGTGTGCATAATGGAGCAGACACGCATCTTCGCCGCTTCTATCATGATGTTTAGGGGAAGAGTAAGAAGAGCTTCCTCTTACATTTAGAAGGTGAACATGGGAAGCATAAGGAAACCAAGGAACGAATCTCATAAAGCGACACTCGCCCGCATCACGAAAGAAATGGCGCAGCTCCGCATCGCCAAGTCCGCGAGAAACGGGGCCTGAACCCGACAAGACTCGCAGTGGCCGCGTCATAACCGTTAGTTGCCGCAGCTACTTCCTCAAAAGCTCGCGTTTGAAACGCCCTTCGACCTCTTCACGACTCAGCTTAGTTTC
>JBKQRH010000183.1:0-6306 GCA_052326045.1 Occallatibacter sp.
GGCAGTTCGGCGAGGGTGCGGGCCAGCGCCAGTGCACGGTCGAGCATCTCCAGAGAGCCCGACGACAACTGCAGTTCGACCATGGCGCGCTTCATGCGCTGGTCGGCGATGTAGGAGAGCGTAGCTGTCTCCAGCGGAACATGGTCGGACTTGGCCAGCGAAAGGAAGGAGCGCATCAGGGCCATGTCGATGGAGTCGCCCTCCAGTGCCCGGCGCAGGCCGGCATTGATGGCAAAGCCCGCGGCCAGGGTGAGCGCCGGCGGCTTGGGCAGACCGGCTTGGGAGAGATAGTGCATCAGGCTGGCGTGGTCATCGTAGATGGTGATGAGCGAGTTTTCGATGTCCGAGAGCGTGGATTTGAGGATCAGCTCAACGATGCGCCGCTGCTCGTCTGCAAACAGAGAAGTGAGCGAGTAATCCGCGCTGCCGTAGTAACGGTCGAGCAGGCGAATCACCTCAGGAAACTTGGCGCTCTGCAGCTGGTCGGCGGCCTGGCTGGCGAAGGCCTCGAACTCGGCCACATCCGCCTCCTCGCAAGGCTTGACGGCGGCGGTTATGTTCTGGTCGCCGAAGTGCAGAACCGCGAACGAGAAGCTCTGCCGCTTGCCGGTGATGGCGCTGGCAATCGATGCGCGGCCCAGCGCCAGCCGTCCGCGGCCGGAGCTGTAGATGTCATAGGCCTGGCGGTGAACGCGGTAGCAGAAGAGCTCGGTCTCCTCGGCAAACGAGGAGAAGACGCTGCTGATGCCGTAGTGGGCAGCCACCTGTTCCAGGCCGAGCTGCATCGTTCGAACCTTCTCATTGTAGATTCGGGCGCCGTCGCCGGCCGCGGCCACGTTCGAGCGCGCTTCGGCCAGCCGCGCAAGAAAGTTAGGCTCCAACGCCCCCGCCTGCTCTCCAAACAGCTCCTGTGCCAGTTGCAGCACGCGCGCGGCATAGGCGATCACCTGCACGGCCTCGATGCCGGAGATGTCGTCGAAAAACCAGCCGCAACTGGTGTACATAAGCTGCGTGTGGCGCTGCAGCTCCATCAATTCCAGGGCGCACACGCGCTCCTCCGCGGTGAGCGAGTGGCTCTGATTCTCGGCAAAGAAGCGATCCTGCGTCTCCGGGCTGCGGTCGAGCACCACCTGGATGTAGCTGTCGCGGGCGGCCCACACATCGCGGAAGAGCTTGCTGCCCTCTTGCTCGGTGAGCGGGGCCACGGCGTCGCGCAGTTCGTCCAGCGTCCGGCGCAGCGGCGCGCGCCACGCCTGGTTCCAGCCCTGCTTGCCGCTGTTGCAACCGCAATCCGAGCGCCAGCGCTCGACCCCATGCGGGCAACTCCAGGAGGTGTTTTCGACGATCTCGGCTTCGTACTCGGGGGGAAACTGCGCCAGATAGCTGCCGTAGTTGGTCAGCTTGACGGTTTTGTCCCGTTCGAGCAGGCGCAGAGCGTAGGCCAGCGCCATTTCGCCGTACTTGTGGTGGTGGCCGTACGATTCCCCATCCGTCGCCACGTGGACCAGTTGCGGCTGCGCGTTGTCTTTGAAGCCGCCCTTGAGCCGCGCCGCAAGGCTCTCGCCGGAGTTCAGCAGCCCTTCGAAGGCGATGGCCCGCGCGATGGGGCCGTCATAGAAGAAGACGGCAATCGAGACGCCGGAGTCGAAGCGCATCAGGTAGGGGCGCGTGGTGTCCACAATAGCGCCGGGAGTCTCTGTCCAGCCCGCGTCGTCTTTCCCCGCGCCTTCCATCAAGCTCCGGATGCGCCGGCACTGGTGCGGCGCCAGCACCGTGAACTTGATGCCGTGCTGGGCGAGCAGCTCCAGCGATTCCGTGTCGGCCGCCGTCTCGGCCAGCCACATGCCCTCCGGCGCGGCGCCGTAGTGGTGCTGATAGTCGGCGATGCCCCAGCGAATCTGCGTGATGCGGTCGCGACGGCTGGCCAGCGGCAGGATGATGTGGTTGTAAACCTGCGCCATGGCGGAACTATGGCCCTTGAAACTCTTGCGGCTGCGGCGCTCGCCGTCCAGAATCATGCGGTAGGTGCGTTGCGCGTTCTCCTTCAGCCAGCTCAGCAGCGTGGGTCCAAAATTGAAACTCATGCGCGCGTAGTTGTTCACGATGCGCGTGATCTGATTTTTGTTGTTCACGATGCGCGCCGCGCCGTTGGGGGCGTAGCACTCCGCGCAGATGCGCTCGTTCCAGTCGTGGTAGGGAGCGGCCGTGTCCTGCGTCTCAACCGTCTCCAGCCAGGGGTTCTCGCGTGGCGGCTGGTAAAAGTGGCCGTGAATGCAGATGAAGCGTTTGCTCGCGGGCATGAAGTCTCCCGATCTCGCGCCGGCGATTAGCTGGGTGCCCCATCCTTGCGACGTCCTTGTTCTTGTCGCAAGGGTTGAAGGCACAAAATTACGCGGTCAGAGACCTGGTAGCTAGAAGCTGCGCTTGATTATTGTAAGCTGGACCGCCCTGTGGGTGCTGTACTCTTGGCCAGATCGCAGGCCCGCCACAAGTACCAACTGGCCACGGAACGGAACGGAGCCCAGCGTTTTCCCCTTTTGAGCAGCACCTCCGGCTTGGGCAGGTCTTTTGCCTCCAGCGGACGGGTTTTGGGCGCCTTCAGGAAGGTCAGCCCAAAGCCCTTGCGCACGCCGTAGTCGCTGACCGGCAACACATCGGGCCGACCCAGGCGAAAGATCAGCAGCATCTCCACCGTCCAGGGGCCGATGCCGCGCACCTCGGTGAGCCGCTCGACAATCTCCGCATCCGTCATCTTTTTGATCGCCGCGTTGGTTGGGACCGTGCCGTCGAGGGTTCGCGAGGCCAGGTCGCGCAGCGCCTTGATCTTGTTGCCAGAGACGCCGCAGGCCCGCAACGGCTCGTCGGGCGTGGAAATCAACTGTTCTGGCGCCGGGTCGCCGCCAAAGTATTCGCGCACGCGCCGATGGATGGTGGCCGCGGCCTTGCCGTGTAACTGCTGGTAGAGAATCGATTCGACAAGCGACTCGAAGGGCGAGGGCGAGGGATCGAGCTTCAGCGTGAACGGCCCGGCCCGGTCGATAAGCGCGCCCAGCTTCGGGTCGTTGGCGCGCAAATGCGCCAGCGCCTCGGCGGGGTCAAAGGGAAGTTTGCGGATGCGCCCGTCGTGAATCATACCAAGACAGTGTAGCTCGAAAGGCCCCTCTGGCTGAGTAGTGTACGCTATTGCCAAAATATGGCCCCCGGCGAATATTAAGACAGACTTTTTGGGGCCGGTGTTATATATTGAAACGAAATGTCCGCTTTTGACACTATTTGTCTATGAGCGAGGAGGTTTTCACGCCCTCGAACAATGCAGTTAGGAGGCTGTATGAAGAAGTTTTTTGCAGTTACCGCGCTCGCGGTGCTTATTCCTGTCTTGGCTCTGGCACAGACCGCTGGCCAGCACAGCAAGGACGCAACGAATTGGACCGGATTCTATGCTGGTGTCAATGTTGGTGGAGCAGTCGGTTCTTCGAATGCGCAGACCAGCACGGTCTACAGTACTACGGGATGGTTTGCCCCTTCCAGCCCGCCGGCGATTGCCATCACGGGGAATCAGAATCTGAGTCCCCAGGGGTATGCACTCGGCGGGCAATTTGGATATAACTGGCAGATTGCCCCCAGGTGGGTGCTGGGCGCCGAGGCTGACGATGGCGCCTTTGAGACCCGCGATTCCGTGTCAGGAACAACCGTTTACCCCTGCTGCTCGCCATACACCTTCACTGTTGCGCAGTCTGTTTCAACCACCTGGATGGCCACGATTCGTCCGCGCGTAGGCTATGCAGTAACCAGGCGCAGCCTGCTCTTTCTATCCGGTGGCGCGGCTGAAACTCGATTCCGCTACTCTTCCCTTTTCACGGACGACGAGGCAGATAACATTGAATCGGCCTCTGCCTCGGTGTTGAAGACTGGATGGATATTAGGCGGGGGCTGGGAGTATGCGTTGGACAAGTACTGGTCGGTGCGTGCGGAATATCTGTATGCTGACTTTGGCTCGGTCTCGAATGTAGGCACGGTCATGACCAGCAACTATTACTCGACGCCATACGCTTGGCCCGCAAACCCCTTTGCGCACACTGCAACCTTATCCAGCAATGTTGCCCGCATCGCCGTGAACTACCGGTTCTAGGGAATCTCTGAATAAGTCGACGTTTTGAAAGGGCACAGCTTCAAAGCCTGCCCTGAGCAAAGCCGAAGGGTGCAGCAAATGGCACAAAATCAACGTGGGCTTTAGCCCCTGAGAGAATATTCTGCGGGAATTATGACTTATTCAGAGCTTTCCTAAACGCGGATTGCCGTGGCAGAAAAAAACGAGAAAAAGCGCCCCGCTTCCCGCGGGGCATTTTTTTTCAGCCGGGAATTGCCTTGCGGATATTCCCATCCAGGCACGGCTTTGTAGGCGGATTTTCCCCGCAGGCATCCCGCGGTAAGCTTTGCGATTACCATCAAGAGGGGCATAATCCTCAAGGGAGCAACGCCATGAAGATGCGGCCGGGAACACAAACGGGATTTCTGCTGTGCGGCAAGGAGTGGACGGAGGGTGAAGTGCTGGAGGTGCGCTCGCCGTGGGACCAGGGGCTGGTGGGGCGAGCAACCGTAGCCACCCGCGCCGACGCGCGCCAGGCCGTGCACCACGCCGTGGCCAGCCTGCGCCGCACCCGCGCCCTGCCCCGCTGGAAGCGCCGCGAGATTCTGGAGGATGTGGCCGCTGCGCTGATTGAGCAAAAGGAGCGGTTCGCGCAGCTCATAGTCGCCGAGGCGGGCAAGCCGGTTCGCATGGCGCGGACGGAGGTGGATCGCGCCGTTCTTACCTTCAAGACCGCGGCCGAGGAGGCCTCGCGGCTGGGCGGCGAGAGCATTCCGCTGGATCTGACTGAAGGCAACGAGGGCCGATGGGGGCTGGTGCAGCGCTTCCCGGTGGGGCCGGTGCTGGCCATTTCTCCATTCAATTTTCCGCTGAACCTGGTGGCGCACAAGGTGGCGCCCGCGCTGGCCGCCGGCTGCCCAGTAATTCTGAAGCCGGCCTCGCAAACTCCGTTTACCGCGCTGGCGCTGGGCGAGGTGATTCTGAAGGCCGGCTGGCCCGCAGAGGCGCTGGCCGTCCTGCCTCTGAGCAACGCGGACGCCGCCTGGCTGGTCGAAAAGGAAGACAGCATCAAGCTGGTCAGCTTTACTGGCTCGGCCAAAATTGGCTGGGAGTTGAAGGCTCGCTCCGGACGCAAGCGTGTGGTGCTGGAGTTGGGCGGCAATGCCGCCCTGATCGTCTGCGAAGACTGGCCGGAGCTGGACGAGGCGGTCGTCCGCACCGCGCACGCGGCCTTCGGTTACGCGGGCCAGTCCTGCGTGAGCGTGCAAAGAGTGTTTGTGGAGCGCAGCATTTTTCAGACTTTTTTGTGGAAGGTAGTGGAAGCGACAGACAAGCTGACGGTTGGCGATCCCTCAAACGAAGCCACCGAGGTTGGTCCGCTCGTTTGTCTCAGAGAGGCCGAGCGCGTGGAGTCCTGGATCAAGGAGGCCGTCGAGGGCGGCGCCAAGCTGGTGGCCGGCGGTGAGCGCCGCGGTTCCATGGTGACGCCGGCCATCCTGACCGGAACCATGCCGGGCATGAAGGTGCGCGACGAAGAGGTCTTCGGCCCGGTGTTGGTCATTGAACCCTACGACGACTTCGAACAGGCGCTGGCCGACGTGAATCATTCAAAGTACGGCCTGCAAGCCGGACTGCTCACCCGCGATGCCGGCCGCATCCTCACCGCTTATCGCGAACTTGAAGTGGGCGGCCTGATCGTGGGAGACACGCCCACCTGGCGCCTGGACACCATGCCCTTCGGCGGCGTCAAGGACTCTGGATTCGGACGAGAGGGCATCCGCTCGGCCATCGAAGAGATGACCGAGCCACGCATGTTGGTGATGGCCGGGCTTTAGCTAGCAAACGCCGAAGATATCCTATTCCTACTTAGCGATCATATCCAGCATGGCTTTCACATCGGCGGCGTGGGGGCCGTCGGGGGCAAGCTCAAGATATTTCTCGAGCGCCTGGCGGCATTCGGCAGAGATGACGAACTTACCCTGCGCGTCGACCTTGGCATCCACAAAGAGATCTGACGCGAGGACGAACCAGGCATTCGCCCTGGAGGGATCGGCTTGCAGGCTCTTGCGGCAGGCCGGTGCAGAATCTTGCGAGTTGCCGATGTTGAAGAGCACGGCGCAGACATTAAAGTAAGCCAGCCCCTGATTGGCTGCGAACACAGCGGATTGGTTATACGCTCCAATCGCCTCATCGTTGCGTTTGAGCCTGAGCAGCGCATT
>JBKQRH010000184.1:0-4682 GCA_052326045.1 Occallatibacter sp.
AAGAGCGCCGCAGCCCACTGGGCTGCGGCGCTCAGGTTTTTGCGCGCTCCAGTGCGCGCCTATTCAATGGAGATTACCCCAGACCCTCATCCTCACTTGATCTCCAGTTGATCGATCTCGAATTGAAACTTGCCCGGCTCCTGCGCGTGAATGAAGCCCAGCCCGCTCAGGTCGCTGCCGTCGGTCTCGAACGCCGGGAACGGGAATGTGTACTGCTTCCACTCCGCGCCGGCGGCAAACGGAACCATTGCCGGCATCTCGCCGGAGTTTCCGGAGCGGCTTTCGGTAAGAACCACAAGCATGTAAGTCTTTCCGTCGCCCTTGGCCCAGAAGCTGATGCTCTTCTTGTTGGAGAGGTTGACTGGCTGCTCCGGCGCCTGTCCCGGCGAGTAGAGCACGCCCGCCCATGTGAAAGGCTGGCCGCCGACGATCTCGCCGCTGACCTGTAAAGCTCCCTTGGTGTTGTCGGCTCCGGGTTCGACAACCTGCATGGTGGCTGTGGACTTTCCTCCGTTCATCGAGTCCCCGGCGGCCATCCACGATCCGTAATTCGCCGCGACTTTCAAATCGTCGAAGTTGCTCACCATTCCCGACTCGGAACCTGCCGGAGGCGGCGGGAGCGCCGGACGGCCGGTTTCGCCGTGCGTGCCCGCCACGGTGAGGCGCACGGTGCTGGTCTTATCGGAGCTGGGACCGGCCATCAGTTCGAAGACCCCAGGCTCCACCACGCGGCGCATATCGATGTTCAGAATCGACAGCATCTCCGGAGTCACGGTGAACTCAACGGTCTTCTTCTCTCCCGGCTTGAGAGTAATGCGTTCAAAGCCCTTCAACTGCATCACAGGCTGCGTCACCGAGGCCACCTTCTGGTGCACGTAGAGCTGCGCCACCTCGTCTCCCTCGCGCTTGCCGGTGTTGGTCACGTCTACGCTGACCTTTGCCGTTCCGCCCGACAGAATCTGCGCCGGTTCCACGCGCAGGTTATCGAAGTGGAAGGTGGTGTAACTCAACCCGTACCCGAATGCATACAGCGGCTGGCGCGTACTGAACGCATAACTCCGGTTGTCCGACGGCTTGTGGTTGTAGAAGTCGGGCAGGGCGCCCACCGTGTGGGGAAAGGTGATGGGCAATTTTCCGCCCGGATTCACATCGCCGAAGATGACTTCAGCCGCGCCCGTTCCGCCTTCCTGGCCAAGATACCAGCCTTCAAGAATCGCCGGAACCTTCTCGGCTATGTAGTTGATTGACAGCGGCCGCCCGTTGAGCAGCAGCACCACCGTCGGCGTTCCGGTTTCCACCACGGCTTTCACCAGGTCGTTCTGCGCGCCCAGCAGGTCCAGCGAATCGCGATCGCCGCGATGCACTTCCGCGTATGCTTCCCGGTTGGTGCTTTCGTTTTCGCCCACCACCAGGATGGCCACGTCGGCCTTGCGCGCCGTCTCCACCGCCGCCTGGATTGACGCCGTCTGCGTCTTGGGATCGATGAGTTCGACATTATTCGCCTCCGAGCCCAGATAGCCTTGAGGCGCGTTCGTTATCCTGCAGCCTTCCGAGTAAAGCACGGTGGCCTTGTTCCCTACCCGCGCGCGGATGCCGTCCAGGACGCTGACTCCCCGGCCGGGATCGCGGCTGTAGCCGCCCAGGTGTACGTCCGCGGCGTTGGGCCCGATCACCGCAATCGTCTTGAGCTTGCCCAGGTCCAGCGGCAGCAGATCCTTCTCGTTCTTCAGCAGCACGATCGCCTTCCGCGCCGCCTCCAGCGCCAGCTTGCGGTGTTCCTCGCCGTTGGTAATGCGCTCCGCGTAGTCCGGGTCGACGTACGGGTTATCGAAGAGTCCCAGCCGGAACTTGGCGGCCAATACGTGCGCAACCGCCTTGTCCACTTCGCTTTCCGGCACGATGCCCTGCTTCACCTGGTTGAGAAGCGAGCGGTAGGCGGAGCCGTCGGACAAGTCGTAGTCCACGCCGGCCGCCAGCGCCAGGCGCGCCGCGTCCGCGATGTTATAGGCCACGTGATGCGTACTCGCCATCATCTGGATTCCAAAATCGTCGGAGATGATGTAGCTGTTGAAACCCCATTCCTGGCGCAGAACCTTATCCAGCAGCCAGCGGTTCATGTGCGAGGGCACGCCGTCGATCTCGTTATACGAGGCCATCACGCTGCCCGCATGGGCTTCCTGGACCGCGGCCTGGAAGGGCACAAGAAAATTCTCGCGGATGACTCGTTCGGAGTAGTTGCCCGGAGCCGTATTCGTGCCCCCCTCCGGCTGCCCGTGCACCGCAAAGTGCTTGGCGGTTGCCATTACGTGGTGGCGGCCGATGAGGAACGAATCGCCCTGCATGCCCTCGATCGCCGCAACGCCCATGCGCGAGACCAGGTAGGGATCTTCGCCATAGGTCTCTTCCGTCCGTCCCCAGCGCGGATCGCGCGCAAGATCCAGAACCGGAGTGAACACCTGGCCCACGCCGCGAGAGCCGGCCTCGTCCCCCGCCGCCGTAAACACCCGCTTCACCAGCGCCGGGTCCCAGGTGCTGGCCAGGCTCAGCGTCCCCGGAAAGCTGGTGCTGCCGTATTCCATCAATCCGTGCAGTGCTTCGCTGTAAAACAACGCCGGTATGCCCAGGCGCGACTTCTCGTGCAGATACCGCTGCACGCCGTTGCGAAGAATCGCCATCTGGCGGGGAGTGACCTTCTGCTCCGCGCCCCACTCGCTCTGGATGACCTTCCGCGCCTGTTCGGTAGTGTAGGTTCCGGTCGGGTCGATCACCTCGATCCGGTTCTCCCAGCCTGTGGCCAGTTGTTCCACCTTCTCTTCCAGCGTCATGCGCGGCAGCAGATCGGCCACCCGATCTGCAATGGGAAGGCTGGCGTCCTTATACCTGGGCGCGGCGGCCTGCGCCGCGGGCTTTTCCTGGCCGTTGGCGGCCGGGGTAAACAGCATCAAACTCATCAGAACGGCGGAAACTGCGTACATACGGGCATTGCGCATTGGGTTTGTCATTTTCGGTGCGGGAGCCTCAAGTCCTTTCTCGGTGGGCCGGGAATCATTCTACCTGCACTACGCATGCAATGTCAGGATGGTTCACTGAAAATTTACCGATTCCGGCTGCCGGCTACGGGCTGCGCCGCACCGCGCTCCCGGTGACCGCCTGGCCCCAGAGCGTGGAAACGTGGCTGCGCACCATCAAAGTCTTGCAGGCGCAATAGTGGGAAGCCGAAGGCGGCCTACTCTAGCTCCGTGCCCTATCCTTTCGCCTTCCTTCTGGCGAAAGGGTGGGAGACAATGAACCTACTCCACCTTCGCGGGCGCAACCACATACACATACTCAAGCGGCTCTTTCCCCGTGTTCGCCACGTTATGCCGGGTCGTGGGCGGGATATAGACGAACGCCGGAGCCGCAAACGGCCGCACCGCCTGGCCGTCGATCAGCGCCTCGCCCTGGCCGTGCAGAATCACCAGCGCCTCCTCGTTCTCGCCGGTGGTGTGCCAGCCGACCGTCGCGCCGGGCTTGAGGCGCACAAAGCCGCTGCGCATTCCGGCCGTTTGAGGAACCCCTTGCAGCAAAGGGCAGTCTCCTTGCGTAAATACGAGCGGCACGGTCAGAGGCTGCGGTTTAGCCTGCTGCGGGAACAGGGGCGAAGCTGCCAACAGCAAACCTGCCGCGGCAAGGCCTTGCGGAAGCGGCGAAATTGGGCGCATATGTATCCTCCGGCGCGGAGTTGCAGGTCTCTCCGCGGCCGCATACGAATTGAATCATATTATGCCACATACTAATACAAAATTCGTGCTACGCATGCAATAATCATTTCCAAGGCGCAGGAACTGCTTTCGCGCTCAAACCGCCTCTCGTGAGAGAAAAAGGGAGGATGAGCCATTGCAAACAGTCTGCCTTCATTTCCATTTCATCCGGAGTTGCTGAGCATGGTTTTAAAGAGGTTGGCCATTTTTTTCTTTTTACTCGCTCCTCGTCTTGCGGCCGCGCAGGAGATTTCGTTCGCGGGCCGCATCGTCGATCCGCAGGGTCACCCGGTCGCCGCGAGTGATAAGGCTTATCCGCCTCAGCTATCAGGAATTGTCGTTGACACGTCTGGCGCGGTGATTGCCGGGGCTGCCGTGCAGGTTCGCGGCGCGAACGGTGCTGTACAAAGAACGGCACAGTCGGACAGGAACGGCTCCTTCATTGTTTCTGGACTCGGGGCAGGGTTTTATCGGCTCGTCGTATCGAATCCCGGTTTTGAAACCAAAGAAATCCCCCTCACCATAGGGACCACCGGGGCGCCGGCCCCGCTGCGCATCTCTCTGGTAGTGAACTCCGTGAGCACCACCATAAATGTGCGGGGCCGGGAGGATGAACTCATCGGAATTGCCGAATCCGGCACCCAGGGGACGGTGGGCGCAACGGAAATCCAAGATCGTCCGATTCTTCGTTCGGGAGAAGTTTTGGAGACGGTTCCCGGTCTCATCATCACCCAACACGCCGGCGGCGGCAAGGCCAACCAATATTTCCTGCGCGGCTTCAATCTCGACCACGGCACGGATATCGCCATTTTCCTCGACGATATGCCGCTTAACCTGCCATCGCACGCGCACGGCGAGGGATACTCGGACATGAACACCGTCATCCCCGAGTTTGTTGAGTGGGTGAATTTCGAAAAAGGTCCTTACTACGCGAATGTCGGC
>JBKQRH010000185.1:0-104639 GCA_052326045.1 Occallatibacter sp.
GTACAGCCAGTTGGCCTCGCCGGCCTCGTTCTCAAACTTCGGAACCGTCAGCATCTTCCATATTGCCGCCCCGTTACGGTCGTCACCGATCCCAGGTAAGAGGTGATAGGCGTCACAGCGGCCCCTGACGGATAAGCCTAGCCTAATTCGGGCTTTGGGAGAGTATTTGCTGTTATCGAAAAGGGATGTTTTGTGAGGCCGGCAGCAGAGCGCAGACGTCCATTGGCAGTGAGCGGCGGAGGCCAGGGTATGGTTGTGCAAGGAAGGCGCGGCCGCGCGCACGGAGGCGATGGGAGATGAATTGGCGCGAGGAGTATCAGAAAAAGTGCATGGATGGCGCTCAGGCGCTCAAGTTGGTTCGCTCCGGCGAGCGCGTATGGGTCCAGTCCGGATGCGGCACGCCTTCCGTGTTGCTGGACGCGCTGGTCGAGCGCGCTCCCGAGTTGCGCAATGTCGAAATCGTTCACTTGAAAACGCTGGGCGAGGCCGCGTATACCAGGCCGGAGTACGAAGGAATCTTTCGTCATCGCGCATTGTTTTTAGGAGACAATGTGCGCGAGGCGGCGGCCGCCGGACGCGCCGACTACACTCCCATCTTCCTCAGCGAGATTGAAGGCTTGTTTGCTAGCGGCGCTCTGCCGCTGAATGTTACGCTGATGCAGGTTTCGCCCCCGGATGAGCACGGATTCGTGACCCTGGGAACGACAGTGGATTGCACGTTGAATGCGGCCCGCGCCTCGAAGACGGTGATTGCCGAAGTGAATGAGCGGATGCCGCGCACGCATGGAGACACGTCCTTTCACGTGAGCCACCTCTCGGCGATTGTGGAGACATCGCGGCCGTTGCTGGAGTCGCATCCGGAGCCCTCCACCGAGATCCAGCGCCGGGTGGGAGCGAATGTGGCTTCGCTGATCCCCGACGGAGCGACGATTCAGACCGGGATCGGCGGAATTCCCGACGCGGTGCTTTCTTGCCTGGGAGACAGGCGCGATCTGGGAGTTCATACCGAGATGGTTCCGGATGGCGTGATCGATCTGATGGAGTCGGGCGTGGTAACCGGCGAACGCAAGTCGCTGCACCGCGGCAAGGTGGTGCTTTCGTTCGTGCTGGGATCGCAGCGGCTCTTCGACTTCGTTAACCACAATCCGAGCTTTGAATTTCAGCCGATCAGCTATACGAACAACCCGTTCGTCGTGGCGAAAAACGACAATATGGTGGCCATCAACTCGGCGTTGCAGGTGGACCTGACGGGGCAGATCTGCGCGGATTCGCTGGGAACCAAGCCCTACAGCGGCTTTGGCGGGCAGGTGGATTTCATTCGCGGGGCCGCGCGCTCCAAGGGCGGAGTGCCGATCATCGCGCTGCCTGCGACGGCGCTGGGCGGCGGTGTTTCGCGGATTGTGCCGGTGCTGGAGCCGGGCGCGGGAGTGGTGACGTCGCGCGCGGATGTGCATTACGTGGTGACCGAGCACGGAATCGCGTACCTGCACGGCAAGACGCTGCGCGAACGCGCCCAGGCGTTGATCGCCATTGCCGATCCGCAGTTTCAGCCAGAGCTGGAGGATTTCGCGGTGCGTTCGCACTACCTGGAGCGCAAAGCGGCAACGGACGTGTATGTCTGAGGGGCGGCCGCGCGCCGGAGAGGAGAACGGGATGATGGATGCGGAGAAGCGGGACCGGGGCTTGCTGCGGGTGGATGTTGACGAATGCAAGGGTTGCGGCTTGTGCGTGGAAGCGTGTCCGCCCAAGGTGATCGCGCTGAGCGAGCGGCTGAATCACTACGGCTATCGCACGGCAACCTATGCGGGCGCGGGCTGCACGGGATGCGGAATCTGCTTTATGGTGTGTCCCGAGCCGGGGGCGATTACGGTGATGAGAATCGTGCATCGCAAGGCCGAAGAAGGACACGGCGTCGAACCAGCCATTGTGGGAGCGGGCGAATGCGCAAGCAATTGATGAAGGGAAACGAAGCCATCGTGAGGAGCGCGATTCTCGCCGGATGCCGCGCGTTCTATGGGTATCCCATTACGCCGGCCAGCGAGATCGCGGAGGCGGCGGCGCTCTATGTGCCGCGGGCCGGCGGAGTCTTCCTGCAGGCCGAGAGCGAGGTCGCGGCCATGAACATGATCTACGGCGCGGCGTCGGCGGGCGTGCGCGCGATGACGGCGTCGAGCGGGCCGGGGATCAGCCTCATGCAGGAAGGCATCAGTTACATGGCGGGCGCGGAACTGCCCTGCGTGATCGCGGACATCACCCGCGGCGGGCCGGGATTGGGAAACATAGCCGCCGAGCAGGGCGACTATCACCAGGTGGTGAAGGGCGGCGGCCACGGAAACTACCGAACCATCGTGCTGGCGCCGCATTCCGTGCAGGAAATGGCGGACTTGACGGCGCTGGCCTTCGAGCTGGCGGATCGCTATCGCAATCCGGTGGTGCTGCTGGCGGACGGATTCATCGGGCAAATGATGGAGCCGGTCGAGTTTCCGCAGACGGCCATCGAGCCGCGGCAGCCCGGCTACGCCGTTACGGGCACGGCCCAGACGCGCGGCAATCTGATTACCTCGCTGCACCTGGATATCGACGAGATGGAGGCGCATCTTCTCCATCTGGAAGCAAAGTATCGCCGCGCCGAGGAGTGCGATGTGCGCGCCGAAGAGTGGCGCACGGAGGATGCTGAGATTGTGCTGACCGGCTACGGAATCATGGGCCGGATTTTGAAGGCCGTGGCGGCGGAGGCGCGCGCCAGCGGGCTCAAGGTCGGTGTGCTACGTCCCATCACGCTCTACCCATTTCCGAAATTGCATTTCCAGCGGCTGGCCGAGCGCGCGCGGGTCTTCATTGTCGTCGAGATGAGCAACGGCCAGATGCTGGAAGACGTTCGCATGGCGCTCAACGGCGCGCGGCCGGTGGAGTTTCTGAGCCGCGTGGGCGGCAATGTGCCGTCGCACGAAGAGGTGCTCGGGGTTGTGCGCGAGCAGGCGCTGCGTTATCTGCCGGCCATGCAGTTGGCATAGGAGCGGGATCAAATGTCGAACCAGACGGTTACTGAATACGCGGTGTCGCACAGCAAGGCAAAGGCTTTTTACGAGCGCTATGAGCGCAAGGAAGAGCTGCAGCACCAGACGCACTTTTGCCCCGGCTGCGGCCACGGCCAGGTGCACAAGATGCTGGCGCGGGCCATCGATGAGTTAGGCATCCAGAACAGAACGGTTCTGGTCGGCCCGGTTGGCTGCGGGGTCTTTACGTACAACTACTTCGATGTGGGCAACATATCGGCGGCGCACGGGCGCGCGCCGGCGGTGGCCACGGGGGTCAAGCGCAGCAGGCCGGAGAGCATCGTGATCGGCTACCAGGGCGATGGGGATCTGGCGGCCATCGGGTTGTCGGAGATTTTGCACGCGGCCAATCGCGGCGAGCACATCACGGTGATCTTCGTCAATAACGCCATCTACAGCATGACCGGCGGGCAGGCGGCGCCGACCACCCTGCTGGGGCAGAAGAGCGCGACCACTCCGGAGGGGCGAAGCGCGGCCAACGAAGGCTATCCGCTGCATATCAGCGAACTGCTGGCCACGCTCGAGGCTCCGGTCTTCATCGAGCGCGTGGGCCTGGGAGACAACAAGCAGATTGCGCAGGCCGCGCGCTCCATCAAGCGGGCAGTCGAAAACCAGGTGCGCGGGCTGGGCTTCTCGCTGGTCGAGGTGCTCTCCCCGTGCCCGACGCTCTTCAAGATGACTCCGGTCGAGGCGCAGCGCTGGGTGCGCGATGTGATGGAGAAGACCTTTCCGCTGGGCGTCTTTTGCGATCGCGCCAAAGAGGCGCAGCCACGTCCGTTGCCTGAGGCGGCGCCCGCGCTCAAGGAGATTCCGAAGATTCTTGGTGTTGACGTTGAGAGTTTGCCTGAAGGCAACGCGCACGCCCTGGAGCATGGGGCGGAAGAGTTGGATCTTCGCGTGCGTGTGGCGGGCTTTGGCGGGCAGGGAGTCTTGCTGCTGGGCGAGGTGCTGGCCGAGGCCGGACTCGATGCCGGACTCGAAGTCTCCTGGCTCCCGTCCTATGGGCCGGAGATGCGCTCGGGAACCTCCAATTGCCATGTGCGCCTGGCGCGGCAGCCCATCGATTCTCCGCTGGTGACGCATCCTACCGTGCTGGTGGCGATGAATGAACCATCGCTCAGAAAATTTGTGAAGAGCGTGCCCGCGGGAGGATGGATCCTCTACAACGGCGAGGAGTTCCCGGCCGATTGCGCGCAGCAAGGCGTGCATGTGCTGGCGTGCCCCTTTACGGAGATCGCCAATGTACTGGGCGATGCTCGCGCGGGCAACATGGTGATGCTGGGTGCGCTGCTGGAGATCACAGCGGTGTTGCCGAAGGTAAGCATCGGCGCCGCGCTGCGGCGCCTGGTCAAGAGCCCGAAATGGGTGGCGCTGGACGAGCGTGCGCTGGCGCGCGGACGGGAGTTGTACAGGGAGTCGCTGCAAGAGGTGGCCCATGAAGGCTGAAGCCGATCCGAACCTGATTGTGTATTTCGGCGGGCAGTATATGCCGCTCGGTCAGGCGCGCGTGGGGATTCTGACCCATGCCCTGCATTACGGCACGGGAGTGTTTGAGGGGATTCGCGCGCACTGGGACGAGACCCAGCAGGAGTTGTTTGTGCTGCGCTCCCTCGACCACTATGAGCGCTGGAAGCGGAACTGCGGCATTCTGCGCATCTCCGTTCCCCTCTCGCCGCAGGAGTTGTGCGGAATCACTCTGGAATTGATGCGCAGGAATGCCTTTCGGACCGATGTATATGTCCGGCCACTGGCTTACAAGAGCGCGGAGCGTGTCGGAGTAAGCACCGACGATCAGGATGCCTTTGCGGTGATCGCGCTGCCCTTTGGCGATTATCTGCACGCCGACAAGGGATTGCATGCGGGCGTGAGCTCATGGCGGCGGATCGAGGACAATGCGATTCCGGCGCGGGCCAAGATCTGCGGAGCCTACGTGAACAGCGCGCTGGCCAGCGACGAGGCGCGCCGTTGCGGATTCGACGAGGCAATCCTGCTGAATGAGAGCGGCCATGTTGCCGAGGGCGCCACGTGCAACATTTTCATGGTGCGCAAGGGGGAGCTGATCACGCCGCCGGTGACGGAGAACGCGCTGGAGGGTATCACGCGCGGCTCAGTGATGGAACTGGCGCAGCGGGAACTCGGTCTGCAGGTTGTAGAGCGGCCGATTGACCGCAGCGAATTGTACGTATGCGACGAGTTGTTCTTCACCGGGACGGCGGTGGGCATTGCGCCGGTGGTGCGAGTCGATCACCGGCCGGTGAACGATGGGACGATAGGCGCGATTACGCGCGGAGTGCAACAGTTGTACTCCGATGCGGCGCACGGACACATGCAGACTTACTTGAAGTGGCTGTTGCCGGTCTACCGGTCGCGAAACACGCGCGAACAGGACGCGATCGAGCACATGGAGACGAGTGCGGGTTGAGCGGATTCCGATGTGCGATGCGCGGCGGGCTGGTTCGGAAATGGAGGGTAGAAAGATGTCTACGACAACAATTGCGGCGAACGCGTATCACGACGCGCTGGAGAACTTCGATGCGGCAGCGGACGCATTGCAGCTCGACAACGATACGCGGGAGATGATCAAGTATCCCGAGCGTGTGCTGACGGTGACAGTGCCGGTGCGCATGGACGACGGGCACATTCACCGCTTCGAGGGCTACCGCGTGCAACACAGCATGGTGCGCGGGCCCGCCAAGGGCGGCATCCGCTATCACCCTCAGGTAACGCTGGATGAGATAAAGGCGCTGGCCACCTGGATGACATGGAAGTGCGCGGTGGTGAATATTCCGTTTGGGGGCGCCAAGGGCGGAATTACGTGCGATCCCAAGCGCATGTCCCAAAGCGAACTGCAGCGCATGACGCGGCGCTACACCAGCGCGATTCTTCCCTTGATTGGGCCGGAGCAGGACATTCCCGCGCCGGATGTGTACACGAATCCGCAAACCATGGCCTGGATTATGGACACCTACAGCATGACCATGGGATATCCGATTCCCGGCGTGGTGACAGGAAAGCCGATCAGCCTGGGTGGATCGCTGGGACGCAACGAAGCCACCGGCCGCGGCGTGTTCTACACCATCCAGAGCGCCTGCGAGCATCTGCAGCGGCCCTTGAAGGGCGCCACAATAGCGGTGCAGGGCTTTGGCAACGCCGGCTCCATTGCGGCGCAACTGCTGCATGAGGCGGGAGCAAAAGTAATCGCAGTAAGCGATTCGGCCGGCTGCGTTTACAACCGGAACGGACTGAATATCCCAGAGCTGATTCTTCTCAAGGCCCTCAGCGGGCACGTGGAAGGATTTCCGGAAAGCGAGGCCATCGAGCCGCGCGAGTTGCTGGCCCTTGAATGCGACATCCTGGTGCCGGCGGCGCTGGAGAACGCGATCCACGCGGAGAATGCATCCGCGGTGCGCGCGGCGATCATCGCCGAAGCTGCCAACGGACCTCTGACCCCGGCGGCAGACAGGATTCTGCAGAGTAAGGGAGTGTTCGTGATTCCGGATATCCTGTGCAATGCCGGCGGAGTGACGGTCTCTTATTTTGAGTGGGTGCAGGATGAGCAGCACCTGTTCTGGGAGGCGCAGGATGTTTACAACCGCCTGGAACACGTGATGAAGACTGCTTTCCGGGATGTACTGAAGATCCATCTGGAACGGAAGGTCCCGATGCGCATTGCCGCCAACATGCTTGGGATAGGGCGCGTGGCGGAGGCTGTGCAGATCCGCGGCATCTATCCCTAGGAACCATGCTTCTGACCCGGAGAACCCGCAAAAAATGGGCGGCAAGGGTTATGCCCCTGCCGCCGCCCGTCCCTGGGTTGTCTTGAAGTTACTGCAATTCTTCTCTTACTGCAAAAGCTTGGTCACTTCCTGCTGCACGCTGTTGGCCTGGGCCAGGGCGGCAATGCCGGTCTGGCTGAGGATCTCATACTTGGACATATTGGAGGTCGCGGAGGCGTAATCGGTGGCCTGGATGGCGTTCTGCGCCGAGATCACGTTCTCCTGCTGGGTGCTCATCACTTGGCTGAGGGAATTGAGCGTATTGATCTGGGCGCCGATGTATCCGTCCATCGAGGCCACATCGTTTATGGCCACATTGAGATCGTTCAGCACGGCCTGCGCATTGGATTGGCTCAACAGGTCGGTGCTGCTGAGTGACACGCCTGCACTGTCAGAGTAGCTCATCGTCGCGATCCCGCCCGTGCCGGTTGGGTCCGTTGTGAAGGTCGAGGAAGCCGCTTGCGCGGTTGCGAGATCCGCGATTCCATTAGCTCCGATGGCAGGCGTTGAAACCCCAACGGTGTAGAAAGCGGCCGCCGCGGTGTAGGTCGGTACGTCAGCTGGGGTGGTGGTGTCGCCCAGAGTTGCAGCGGTGATACCCGCCTTGGAGCTTGCCGACGTAAACGTATCGGTCCCGGACCCAGCGGCGGCGTAGGTAGCCGTGATTCCCCAGCCTTGTGCGTTGATCGTACCGGCAATGTTTGCCAG
This sequence comes from Occallatibacter sp., assembly GCA_052326045.1. Lineage (GTDB taxonomy): Bacteria > Acidobacteriota > Terriglobia > Terriglobales > Acidobacteriaceae > Telmatobacter. The sequence continues at coordinate 7,541 of JBKQRH010000185.1, forward strand.
GGTGTCCCAGCCAGCTCCGCCGAGGGCTTGTGTGTGGGTGTGGCCGGTACTGTCCGTGATGGTGAGGGTGCCGGAGAGAGCGTCCGTATTGACTCCCGTTCCCGCCAATGCGCCCACAGCGCCAGGAGTGGTGCCGCTCCCTACACCCGAGCCCGACCCGGTGATCAGAATGCCGGTGTCGGCGGCGTGGCCCGCGGCGACAGCCTGCGTTCCGGCCTGTGCCGCCGTGGTGAAGCTTGCGGTAATGCCCAGGTTCGCAGCGTTGATGGCGTTGATCATTCCTTGGGCCGTGTCGGCGAAGCCGGTGGCGCCGCCCGCGGAAATGGTTGCGGTTTGCTGAGAAACAGTCCCGCCCGCCCCCGTCGCCATGTAATTGACAGTCAACGAGGAGGTGGCGTTGTGCAAGGCATCGCCCGCTGTCGCATTCGTGCCGCCGTTTGACAGATCGATGAACACATTGCCTTCGCCGTTGCTGTAACTCATCGTGCCGTTGGTGTCGCCCACGCTGCCCGAACTCAGAGTGCGAATATTCAGGTCGTCAACCGAAGAACCTGACGCCGATGAGTCGCCGGTGTAGATGGCGGTCGTATTACCGGCAAAGACCTGCTCCTGATTGTACGTGGTCGTCGATCCGATGTTGTTGATCTCGGCCAGAATCGACTGGTACTCCTGATTGGCGGCGCCCTCCTGAATGGAGTTGAGGGTGCCGTTGGAGGCTTCCGTAGCCAGAGTAATGGCTCGGTCCAGCAGACTCGTCACTTGCGAAAGGGCGCCATCGGCCACCTGCAGCAGCCCCACGCCTTCCGTGGCGTTGGTTTTCGACTGGGTCAGGGCAGCCGAGTTGGCCCCCAGGCCATTCACAAGCGAAAGACCCGCCGCGTCATCTGCGCCGGAGTTGATCCTCGAACCAGACGACAACTGCTGCAAAACCGTCTGCAAGCTGCTGTTTGTGTTGTTCAGGTTGTTCTCTGCGTATATCGCTGACAGGTTGTTCAAAACACCGAGGGCCATGGGGATTCAGCTCCTTCTCGGATGCTTTCTTTGCGCCCCTGCCCGCCGGTGCTTCTTTCCGTCCGTCAGGCCCGCCATAACTTCCGCTTGGGCTTCTTTGCATCCACCCCCTTCATCGGTAATGGCGAAAATAACTTTAGTCATTATTTATCGGGTCGTTCCCGCACACCGCTGTCGCACTCCGATTCAAGCTGTCCCGGTTCCCTTCAAACCCTGTCCCGAAGCAATTCAGCGCCTGTCCTGTTGCGCTCCACCTGTTTGTATCGCTTCGCGACAGAAGAGACTGGTCCATAACACTTGCAGAGGCTTCCGCAGCCGCTCTCCACCGTCCTGCGCGGCCCTTTTTCCGCCCGTTTCCCGCGCACAAAAAAACGGCGGCAAGAGGATCGCCCCTTGCCGCCACCGGTCTGAACAACAACCGCAGTTGCTCTCTGCCGTAAATCCCCGTTACTGCTCGGCGTCCGCTCCGGGCGCCCCCAGCCCATCCGGACCGGCGCCTTCGTCAACCATGCTCTGTGGTCCCGCGCCCTGCGGTGCCGCGCCTTGTGGTTCTGCACCCTGCGGTACCGGAGGTGGAGGAGGAGGCGCCTGCCGGTGGTACTGGCCGCCGTGTCCCCAGCCGCGCTCCGGCCCACGATTGGCGCGGTCGGATTGCAACTGATTCCACTGCTCCGGCGTCAGTTTGCCGCGAATTGCCAGCAGGAAGCGCGCATTCGCCTTTTCCAGTTCGGCCCGGGCCTGCGCCACCTTGTCGATCTGCGCCAGAATGTTGGCCTCGTTTGGCTGATCGTCGCGGATCAGCGGCTCCATCGCCAGTTCCGCTTTTTGCAGGCTGGCCCGCAGGTCAATCAGCTTTTCCCGATGCTCCAGCAGAATCCCGTCCATCGCCTTGCGCTGCTCGTCGGTGAGCTTCAAACGCTCCACCATCTTGGGATTGTTCCACCAGCGTCCATGGTCGCCCCGCGGCCCGAACGCCCTCTCCATCGGAGGCCGATGCTCCCCAAATCCCGGCCCCGGTCCGGCGTTCAACTCGCCGCCCGGCCCCTGCGCCAGCGCCGTTCCCGCCAGCAAAACTCCCGCAATCGCCAATCCCAACCGCACCGTCATGCTTCCCTTCATCGTGTTCTCCTCCCCCTCTTTGCGAAGGGTCTGCTCCTGTCTTGTGAATTCGCTCTTACCCGCTATGTTTACCTGGCCTCGTCCTCGGCCATCAGTTGAGCCAGCGGCTCCATGGCGCTCGGCACTTCCCGCGATACGTCGCTGTCCACTTTGGCCAGCAAATCCTCTTCTTCTTCGCGAACCCGCTGCTCGGCAACCAGCCGTTGCTGCTCGGCCGCGCGCGCCGCCGCCATCCTCGCCAACTCCTGCCGGTGATGGCGCTCGTGAACCCCTCCCGAAACGCCTCCAGCCACCAATGCGCACCCCAGCGCCCATCCCGCCGCCAGCCGCCAACTCCTCTGCCGCACCGTCTTCACCGCCGTCCGGGGCCGACTATACGCAGCATCGCTCCAGGCCAGTACGCTCGCGCGGAAATTCTTCAGCACCTGAGCCAACTCCGGGGCCCCCAGCGACAGGTTTTCGTCGATGGGGTAGAGCGCCGGGGCCATCTCATCGCCAACCATTTCTGCACGCTCGGCCAATTTGTCCGGCTCCTCTCCGAACTGATCCTTGATACTCATCGTCTTCCTCCCAGTTCCGCGCGCACTCTCGCAACCGCCCGCGAAAGGTGCGCCTTAACCGTGCCCTCGCTCAACCCGGCGGCTTGCGCAATCTCGCTCAACTCCATCTCTTCCACGTAGCGCAGCAAAAACACCGTCCGCTGCCGATCGCTCAACCCTTCCACGGCCTTCCACACCCGGCCCACCTGTTCCCGCGCCAGCAATTGCTGCTCCGCCGATCGCTCGCCGCTCGGCAGCCATTCGCTGGCTTCGTCCAGGTCCACTGAATTCATCCGCGCCTGCCGCCAGAACTGCATGCGGCGATTCCGCCAGTGGTCCTTCTGCAGGTTGATGGCGATCCGCATCAGCCAGGTCATCGCGCTCGACTCGCCGCGAAAGCTGCCCCAGTTCCGGTGCGCCTTCAGGAAACACTCCTGCGTCAGCGTCTCCGCCAGATCCGGGTCGCGCGTCGACGCCAGCAGAAACCGGAAGATTTGCGGCCGGTGGCTCTCCACCACGCACGAGAACCCCTGCGCGGCAATCTCTTCCGCCGTAGCCATGGTCATCGTTTCCAATGCTGTGCCGGCAGCCATCACTCAGGTAGACGCCCGCACCGCAAGCAAGTTTACAGCCCCAGGGGGCATTTCTCATCTATATCGGAAGCGGGGCGAACAGGGATGCCCATGTCTCGGGGTCCCCGGCGAGTGATTCTTGCTGGCTGAGGTAAAGGAACAGATCTTCGTCGCCGGGGTGAGGATTCGCTCTTGAGACCTGGGAATTTGGCCCCGCTTAACCTTCTTACTGCGGCGCGGTCTGCTGTGGTGCGGTTTGCCGTGGTGTGGTCTGCTGTGGCGCGTTTTGCTGCGGCGCGCTCGCCCCAGCGCCTGCCGCTCCCGCCGGCGCGGGAGCAGCCGCCACCGGCATATTCTTCCCGTGCTCCGGATCGTACTGGTGCTTTTCCATCCATTGTTTGAACACCGCCGCCGGCTCTTCGTCGAGTAACCCGCCATGCTTGAAGTAAGCGGTGTCCTTCATATCCACCTGCATCTCACAGGAATCGAATGCCCCTGGCTTGCCAAACTCGGGCAGCAGAATCTCAAGTGTCTTGCCCGGCTTCTTCCAACGCGCCATGAAGGTCTCGTAGCCCGGCGATGCCCTCAGCCGTTCTCCGCAGCGATAGCTGAAGTCGAAGCCGCGCGGCTCGCTGTTTTCATAGAGGTTCGCACGGCCCTCTCCGTCCACCACATCCAGGGACGTTATCCCGCCGTACCCGCCCCCATGGTAGTAATGCGAATGGGAATTGAACTGAAAGATGTGTACCCGCAATGGATAGTCGGCAGCACTATGCCCACCGGCCAGCACCGCCGTTGAAAGCAGCAAGCAACCCGCCAACCCGCTCAGGACGAAAAAGAAAACACGGCGCATAAAACACCCCCATGAAAGTTCGAATCTTGAATTTCCACCCATCCTAATTCCACCCGCTCCCCCATCGCAACGGCAGAACCAGAATTTCACATTGAAGGCGCGTAGCCCCGATCCAGGGGGTAATCGGGATTAGGGCCTCTGACGGTTCACTTCTTCAGAAGCAGGGTCCCGCACGGAGTTAGGCCGGAATGCAATTCTCTCCGAACTCGGTCCGCTGATAGACTGTGATCGATACACGCCTGCCGTTCTACCTGTCCTCACAAGGAACCCGACATGCTGCTTGCCTCACTCCGCGAAGAAGTCCTCCACGCCAACCGCGAAATTGCCCGCCGCGGCCTGGCCCCGCATACCTTTGGCAACGCCAGCGGTATCGACCGCTCCGGCCCCGAGCCGCTCATCGTCATCAAGCCCAGCGGCGTGGACTACGCCACGCTCACCGCCGCCGATCTGGTCATCACAGACCTCGACGGCAAAATCGTCGAGGGTTCCCTGCGCCCCTCAAGTGACCTGGATACACACACTTGCCTCTACCGCGAGTTTCCCCAAATCGGCGGCATCGTCCACACCCACTCCGAGTTCGCAACCTCCTGGGCGCAGGCCGGCCGTCCCATTCCCTGCCTCGGCACCACCCACGCCGACTACTTCTACGGCCCCGTTCCCGTCGCCGGGCCCCTCACCGCCGAAGAGGTCGCCGAGGCCTATGTCCGCAATACCGGCGCCGTCATCGTCCGCCGCTTCCGCTCAGCCGGCCTTGACCCGCTCGCCGTCCCCGGCGTCCTGGTAGCCGGTCACGCCCCGTTCGCTTGGGGCAAAACCCCCGCCCAGGCCGTCGAGCACGCCGATGTCCTTGAATACATTGCACGTCTCGCCTTCCGCAGCGTCCTCCTCGGTGCGCCCGAAGCCGGAATACCGGCGTACGTTTCCGAACACCATTACCAGCGCAAGCACGGCCCCAAAGCCACCTATGGCCAGCTCTGACGGCACGGATTCCGCAATAATACGCCTCCCCGCAAAGAGCTACCTATTTCCATAGACCAATCCCTTTCGGCGTATACCGCCTACCATTTCCTGCATTGTTTAAGAAAATTCTGGAAACTCCGGTTGACGTTTCACGGAACTTTGCGTCTCTATCTCGCGTATTCTCAACCGATTGCCGGTCGCTATTGAGGTAACCCGCGCGTTTCCCCAACATGGCAACCGACGTGCAATAATTGAGAAGTGAGCAGCAGATTCAGATGAAGTAAGAGTGTCCTCCCATGGAAACCAGCCTCCTCAACCGCTTGCAGGCGACTCTGCTGGGCATAGCCACGCTCAGCCTGTTTCTGCTTGCGGTCTTGAATCTTCGCCAGGAGAGCCATTTCCAGCAACCCGATGACGGGGTCTGGTGGCGCGAGGCGGCGGGCGGGCTGGTCGCGGAAAAAGTGCTACCGGACATGCCCGGCCAGCGCGCAGGCATTCAGGAGCATGACCTGCTCACCGGAGTCGAGGTACAGCCGGTCAGTCCTGGACGGCGCGCCGGCATCCAGACGCATAACATTCTCGCCGGTAACAAAGTGCAGCCGGAAAACCCTCCCCAGCGCGTGGGCATCCAGGCGCCTGGCCTGCCGGGCGAAGTCAACTACACTCCCACCGCGCAACTAGCCGATCTGGAGCGTGCTCTCGATCGCGCCGGGGTTTACGGAGAGGCGTACTACGTAATCACCCGCGACGGCATTCCGCTGGACACGCCGGTGGCGGTCTACCCCGAACCATCGGACAGAAGCCTGGCGCTGGGCTTGCGCGTCATCGGGCTCATCTACCTGATCATCGGCTTCTATGTCCTGTTCCGCCGCTGGGGGGCGCCCCGTGCGACTCACTTCTACCTATTCTGCCTGGTTTCGTTCGCGCTCTACGCGCTCAAGTACACCGGTGCGCTGAGCAATAACAATTGGCAAGGCCATCTGGACTGGACCGTCTTCTGGTCCAATGTGCTGGCCGAGTCGCTGCAGCCGGCGCTGTTTCTGCATTTTGCCCTCAGTTTCCCCGAGGAGCGGCTCAAGAAGCTCCGCCGCCGCTGGCTGTTGCCGCTGGTCTACGCGCCGGGGGCCGCACTGCTCGGGCTATGGCTGATAGCCATCATGCGCTGGCAGGCAACCGGACTACTCAAGCACCGTCTCGACCAGACCGGCACCGCCTACGATGCCGTCTTCTACGTCCTGGCCGCCGTCCTCTTCCTGCGCAGCTATAGCCAGGCCGGCACACCCCTGCTGCGCCAGCAGTTGAAGTGGCTCACCCGCGGCGCGCTGCTAGCCATCGTCCCCTTCACGCTCTTTTATGCCGTTCCCTTCCTCTTCGACTGGCACTGGCCCAGGCTGCTCACCAATCTGGCCGGCCTGTCGCTGGTCTTTCTACCCCTCACCTTCAGTTGGGCCATCGTCCGCTACCGGCTGATGGACACCGATCTGATCTTCAAGCGCGGCGTGGCCTACACGCTGGCCACTAGCCTGATCCTGGGAGGCTACTTCGGCGTCATCGCGCTGATCACCCTGGTGGTCCACACCCGTTTGCCCGACAATGTGCGGGAGGCGGGCCTGGTCATCGCCATCCTGGTGACGGCCGCCCTCTTCGACCCCCTCAAGCGCAAGATTCAGGGCTGGGTGGACAGGGCCTTCGACCGCCATCGCTACGACTACCGCAAGGCGCTGATTGAATTCGGCCGTGGCCTGAGTTCGGAGACCGATCTCGATGCACTGCTCGAATCCATCGTCGAGCGCCTTCCGCGCACGCTGCTGGTGGCCCGCGTGGCGGTTTTCCTGGCCCAGGATGCCGGCCGCCTGCGCCTCGCCGCGGCCCACGGGCTGCCCGCCTACGCCGAGGCAAGCGCCGTACAGGACCGCCTCGCGCTCGGCTTTATCGACTTCGACCAGGCAAGAGACCACTCCCACATCTTCCTGGAAAACGCTCAAGCTGCCCTGCATCTGCCCGAGGACCAGCAGCGCACGGCCGCGTTGCTCGACCTCAACTACTATCTCCCCTGCCGCGTACAGGACGGGGCCGCCCAGCGCACCATTGCCGTCATTGGTCTGGGCCGCACCATCGGCGGCGACTTCCTCTCTAGCGAAGACGTTGAACTGCTCGAGTCCCTGGCCAGCTACATCGGCATCGCCCTCCAGAACGCCAGTCTCTACGCCCGCCTCCAGGTGAAGATCAGCGAATTCGAGCGCCTCAAGGAATTCAACGAAAACATCGTCGAGTCCATCAATGTGGGCATTCTCGCCCTCGATCTGGACGACCGCATCGAGAGCTGGAACGCGCAGATGGAGGCCATGTACGCCCTCAGCCGCGCTGAGGCCCTGGGCCAGCCGCTCGCCGACGTCTTCCCCTACGAGTTCATCGAGGCCCTCGAAGGCTTCCGCAACGAGCAAGGCGTCCATCACCTCTACAAATTCCGTCTCACCACCCGCGCCGGCGAACAGCGCATCGCCAACATCGCCATCGCCCCCCTGCTGTCGCGGGACTTCGTTTCCGTGGGCCGCATCATCCTGGTCGACGACATCACCGAGCGCGTCTCGCTTGAAAACCAGCTGGCCCAGGCCGACAAGCTCACTTCCATCGGCCTGCTGGCGGCCGGCGTGGCCCATGAGATCAACACCCCGCTGGCCGTTATCTCCTCCTATGCGCAGATGCTCTCGAAACAACTGCGCGGCGACGCGCGCCTCGGCCCCGTGCTCGAAAAGATCACCCAGCAGAGCTTTCGCGCCGCCGAGATCGCCAACGGCCTGCTCAACTTTTCCCGTACTTCGAGCACCGAATTCCGCGAAACCAACCTCAACCAGGTCATTCGCGACACGCTCTCCCTGCTCGAACACCAGTTCAAGACCGCGCAGATCGTCGTCGATCTCGACCTGGCCGAGGAGCTGCCCCCCATTTACGGCAACCCCGGCAAGCTGCAGCAGGTCTTTCTCAATCTTCTGTTGAACGCCAAGGAGGCCATGCCCGGCGGCGGCCGCCTGCGCGTGGCCACGCTGGTCAACAGCCACGTCGAGGCCCTGGTCTCCGACTCCGGCTCCGGCATCGCTCCCGAGCACCTCAAGCGCATCTACGATCCGTTCTTCACCACCAAGACCACGCCCAGCAAAGGGGACCGGCGCGGCACCGGCCTGGGCCTTTCCGTCTCCTACGGCATCATCCAGGAGCACGCCGGAAAGATTTATGTCGAGAGCGCCTTAGGCGCCGGCACAACCTTTCATCTCGAGTTTCCCCTGTTGAGGAATTCAGTGCATGCCTGAGGTCGACCAGTCCTTGAATCTGCCCGTCTCCGCGTCTGCCGCAACCGGCAACTTCGCCCCCGCCAGCATCCCCGCCAGTATCCTGGTGATCGACGACGAAGCCTCCATCCGCGAGTCGCTCGAAGTGCTGCTCACGCTCGAAGGGTACTCCGTAAGGATGGCCGCGGACGGCGAAGAGGGGTTGCGGATTCTGGAGCTGGAAAACTTCGACCTGTTGCTCCTTGACCTGGCCTTGCCCGGCCAGAGCGGCCTGGAGTTGTTGCCCCAGATCAAGGACCGCCAGCCGGAGCTACCGGTCATCATGATCACCGCCTACGGCACCGTGGACAACGTCGTCGAGTCCGTCCGCGCCGGCGCGGAGAATTTTGTTCAGAAGCCCTGGGACAACGAGAAGCTGCTGGCCGACATCCGCTCCGCCGTCGCCCGCCATCGCGCCGAAGAAGAAAACCTGCAGCTCAAGCGCACCCTCAAGCAGCGCTACAACTTCGCCAACATCGTCGGCAAGAGCGAATCCATGCTGAAGGTCTTCGACCTGGTCTCCCAGGTGGCGCCCAGCCGCTCCACGGTGCTGATCCAGGGCGAGAGCGGCACCGGCAAGGAACTCATCGCCAAGGCCATCCACGCCAACTCGCCTCGTCGCGACAAGCCTTTTGTCCCCGTCAACACCGGCGCCATGCCCTCGGAGCTGCTCGAATCCACGCTCTTCGGCCACGTCAAGGGCGCATTCACTTCCGCCGTGGCCTCCAAAAAGGGCCTCTTCGAAGTCGCCAACGGCGGCACGCTCTTTCTGGACGAAATCGTCACCATGGGCATGGACACCCAGGCCAAAATCCTCCGCGTCCTGCAGGACCGCCGCTTCATGCACCTGGGCGGCATCCAGGAGATTCAGGTGGACGTGCGCATCATCGCCGCCACCAACATCGATCTGCGCAAGGAAGTCCGCGACGGACGCTTCCGCGAGGACCTCTTCTACCGCCTCAACGTCATCACCGTGGACCTGCCGCCCCTGCGCGCCCGCCGCGAAGACATTCCCCTGCTGGCGCAGCACTTCCTCGACTTCTACGCCAACGAGAACGGCCTCGCGCCGCGCAAGCTCTCCGCCGACGCCATGCGCGCACTGGTCGATTACGAGTGGCCCGGCAACGTCCGCGAACTCGAAAACGTCATCGAGCGCGGCGTCGTGCTCTCCTCGGGGCCCGTCATCGGCTCCGAACTGCTGCCCGGCCACATCACCGGCCGCAGCTTCCAGGACGCCCTGCTCGAACACAACCCCAACGCCTCGCTCTTCGACATCCTCGAAGACATCGAGCGCCGCATCATCATCGAGAAACTCGAGCGCTGCAACTGGAACCAGACTGAAACCGCCGAGCAGTTCCGTATCCCGCTGTCCACGCTGAACCAGAAGATCAAGCGCCTCAGCATCGAAATCCGTAAAAAGGGCCGCGAGTAGGGTGTGTTTCAAAAGCCAGCTCGCGGCGGCGATTGTCAGGGCACGACTTTCCCGGGGTCCCCATCGACGGGTCTTCGTCGATGGGGTGGGACTTTAGTCGTGCAATAAATGCAGCACAATCATGTGGGCTTTAGCCCCTGCGGTATGCGCTTTCCCAACCCTTCCGCTCCTCGTCACTGGCGCCCATCCCTCCAATCGTTTACCCTCAAAAGTTCCACCCTTGATGACCACCGCCGACGCCCAAGCCCGCTACCCGCTCACCCAGGGCGTGAACCCGTGGCTGGTCACCTTCTCCGTCATGCTGCCCACCTTCATGGAGGTGCTGGACACCGCCATCGCCTCGGTGGCCCTGCCCTACATCGCCGGCAGCCTTTCGGCCTCCAACTCCGAGGCCACTTGGGTCCTCACCAGCTACCTGGTGGCCAACGCCGTCATCCTGCCCGCCTCCAACTGGTTCGCCCGCCGCTTCGGCCGCAAGCGCTTTCTGCTCACCTGCGTCACCATCTTCACCATCGCCTCCTTTTTCTGCGGAGCCGCCCCCTCCCTGAGCGTCATCCTGCTGGCCAGGGTGTTGCAGGGAGCGGGCGGCGGCGCCCTCCAGCCCTTGTCGCAATCCATCCTGCTGGAAAGCTTCCCCGTCCAGAAGCGCTCCATGTCCATGGCCGCCTACGGCCTGGGCATTGTGGTCGCCCCGGTGATCGGGCCCACCCTCGGCGGCTGGCTTACTGATACCTTCAGTTGGCGCTACGCCTTTTACATCAATATCCCCGTCGGCATTCTCGCGGTCATCATGATCACCCGCTTCGTCCACGATCCGCCCTACATCAAGCACGCAAAGGTCGGACCCTTCGACAACATCGGCTTCGGCCTCCTGTGCGTCTGGACCGGCTGCCTCCAGATCGTCCTCGACAAAGGCCAGGAAGACGACTGGTTCGGCGCCCTCTGGGTCCGCTGCGCCGTCGCCGCGCTCGTCGTCGCTCTCATCGGCTGGATCTGGCGCTCCTGGTCCAATCCGAAAGGCCTGGTAGACCTGCACGTCCTCAAAGACCGCAACTTCCGCACCGGCTGCATGCTGGTCGCCATGCTCGGCATGTGCATCTACATCACCATCGCCATCCTGCCCCTCTACTACCAGGAGATCCTCGGCTACACCGCCTTCACCGCCGGCCTGGTCGTCTTCCCGCGCGGCGTCGGCTCCTTTATCGGCTCGCCCCTCATCGGCTTCCTCGGCTCCCGCATCGACAACCGCAAGCTGCTCTGTGCCGGCTTCCTGGGCTTCGCTGCCTGCGCCACCATCTTCGGCACCGTCGACCTCGACATCGGCCCCTACACCCTCCTCATCCCCATCACCCTCACCGGCTTTGCCCTCAGCTTTGTCTTCGTCCCTATGTCCACCATGATGATGGCCACCATTCCCAGAAACGAGATGGGCAACGCCACCGGCCTCGCCAACATGTTGCGCAACATCGGCGGCTCCATCGGCATCTCCATGGCCACCACGGCGCTGATTCGCCGCGCCGCCCTGCACCAGACCGAGATCGGCGCCAACATCACCCCCTCCACCGCGGTCTTCCAGCAGAAATCGGCCCTAATCGCCGCCTATCTCGCCCACCGCCTCGGCCCCGCCCAGGCGCGCCCCGGCTCTTTCGGCCTCCTCTACGGCCTCATGCAGCAGCAATCCGCGCTCATGGCCTATGTAGACGTCTTCCGCTGGACGGCGCTCTTAGCCCTCGTCTGCGCCGCAGCGGCTTGGATGTTCAAAAAGCCCATCAAGCCCGCCGCCCCGCCGCCCGGCGCGCATTGAGGATTCAGGCGAACTCCAGCTTTAACATTTTCCCTGCGGGCTGTTCCGTGTGGGCTCCGGATCGGCCGCAGGTGGCCTGCGACGATTGCCTGGCCTGCGCCACGGCGAGAATCCGAATGCGTGCTGTCCCTTGAAACTCCACTCGTCTGAATCTCTCGTTTTTTTCTGTTAACCATTTATGTCTCCGCGGGGTTATACCGGTGAAGTTGAATCTTTCGTTTGGAGGCAAATATGGCAGACTGGCTGGTTCCAATCGCGGTATTCACAATGATCGGCTGGATTGTGTGGGTCATCTTCTCGTCCGTGCTACGCTACAAGACGGCCAAGGTGCAGGGCGAGGTGGCCGAGGCTCTGCTGGCCCGCTTTGACTCGGCGCAGGCGATGCTTTCCTACGTCGAGACCGATGGCGGCAAGAAGTTCCTTTCCTCGCTGGCGCAGGAGTCGGGAACCGCTTATGGCAGTATCCTGGACTGTATACGGTGGGGGCTGATCTTCCTGATCGTGGGCGGAACGGTCTGCTGGATGCACGCAGCCGGGGTGGTCGACCACGATGCGCAGGTGATGGGGATCCTGGCGGTAGCGCTGGGCGTAGGACTGGAAGCGGCGGCGGCGGTTTCTTACCTTGCTTCGCGCGCGCTGGGATTGGTCGGGCCGGCTCCGAAGGCTTGATCGCGGGCGGTGGGGATGGAAGATGCAGGCATGATTGCGGCTTGGACGGCGCCGGGACGCGAGCAGACAACAGCGGGCGAGGAAGGCTTCATGCGGCTCTATGAAGCGACCTCCCGCCCGCTGTGGGGCTATCTGCAACATGCCAGCGGACGGCCCGACGCGGCCGACGACCTGCTCCAGGAGACCTATTGCAAGTTTCTTTTGCGCAAAGCGCCGGCGATGGATGAAGCGCGGACCCGCTCGTATCTCTTCCGTATCGCCACCAACCTGCTGCACGACCGGTTTCGCAGCCGCGAAGACGCCGCCCTCGAAGAGTCTGCCGAATGCGCCATGGACACAGATCAGGCGGCGCGGCTGGATGTGCAGGCGGCCATGCGGCGGCTGAAGCCGCGCGAGCGGGAGTTGCTGTGGCTGGCCTACGTTGAGGGGATGAGCCACGCGGAGATCGCCGCCGCCACCGGATTGGGCGTAATGAGCATACGGATTCTGCTCTACCGCGCCCGGCGGAAGGCAAGCGGGATTCTCCGTCCGCAGAGGACAAAGTCATGAAGCTGATGGGTTGTGAGCAAGAGGCTGGCGTCATCCGCGCCATGCGAACTGGCGGCTGGACGAATGATCTGCGCCTGCATGTGGCTGACTGCCAGGATTGCAGCGAAGCGTTGCGCCTGGCCGAGGCGTTGTGCGAAGAGGCCCGGCGCGCGGAAAGAAGCTGCAATCCGCCCGATCCATACTGGATTCTCCAGCGCTCGCGCCGCATGGCCCGCGAATTCACCGTGCGGCGCATGACCCTGCTCCTGGCGTCCATGCGCGCTCTGGCGGCGTTCTACGTGGTCGCGGCGGCCGGGTGGCTTTTGCGCGGCTATGCGGCGCTTCAGTACCGCGAAGTCTTCTCGGCAATCTCCGGCGCGTCCACCTGGTTTGCGCTGATGGGAGCCATGGTTGCCGCGGTATGCGTTGCCGCCGGCCTATGGCCGATTCTGCGCGAAGATGCCGAACGCGGAAAGGCCGGTTCAGTCCACTAATCCTGCCAGCCAACTCACCCGCTACAGCCTGCGCGCCCAGGGCCAGAGTGATATTTTGGTGCAGAATGGTTGGTGAGAATTCTGACGCGACAACAAGGAGATGCCGGCGATGAAACAGTTTGAAGGAGTTTTTGGCTTTGCGGGCCTGGTGATTCTGGCGCTGGCCACCGCTGCCGCGCCGGCGCAGACGGTCGAAACGCTCGACCCCGCTCTCCGCGCACGCGTCGACCGCATCGCTGCCCAGCTCCTCGAACAGACCGGCGTTCCCTCCGCCTCGGTCGCCGTCGTCCAGCACGGCAAGCTGGTCTACACCCACGCCTACGGCAGCGCCCGTCTCGCCACCCCAACCACTCCCGCCGTCCCCGCCACGCCCGACATGCGCTACTCCATCGGCTCCATCTCCAAGCAGTTCACCGCCGCCGCCATCCTGCTGCTCCAGGAAGAAGGCAAGCTCTCCCTCGACGACGCCGTCGGCAAGTACGTTCCCGGCCTGACCCGGGGCGGCGACGTGACCATCCGCCAAATCCTCTCCCACACCTCCGGCTACCAGGACTACTGGCCCGAGGACTACGTCATGACCCCCATGCTCGCCCCCGAGAGCGCCCAGCAGATCCTCGACACCTGGGCCAAAAAGCCCCTCGACTTCGAGCCCGGAACCCAGTGGCAGTATTCCAACACCAACTACGTCATCGCCGGCCGCATCGTGGAAACAGCTACCGGCGCGCCCCTCATGGACTTTCTCGCCCGCCGCATCTTCCGCCCCCTGGGCATGAACTCCGTCTGGAACTCCGACGAAGCCAAGCTCACCCAGGCCGACGCCACAGCCTACTATCGCCACGCCCTCGGTCCCCTGCGCGTAGCTCCCAAAGAGGGCCGCGGCTGGATGTTCGCCGCCGGCGAGCTGGCCATGACCGCATACGACCTCGCCCTCTGGGATGAGAGCCTGATCGCCCAGTCCATCCTCAAGCCCGAGAGCTACAAACAGATGTTCACCGAGGTCAAGCTCAAGGACGGCAAGGGAACCCACTACGGCCTCGGCGTCGAGGTCATCGACAGCGACGGCCACCGCTCCATCGAGCACTCCGGCGAAGTCTCCGGCTTCGTCTCCGACAATGAGGTTCTCGTCGACGATGGCGTCGCCGTAGTCGTCCTCACCAATCAGGACGCCGTCGGCGCAGCCTCCACCATCGCCCGTCTCGCCGCCCCCGCGGTCCTCAACGCCCCCGCATCCGCGCCCGAGCAGCAGACCCTCGCCATTTACCACGGACTCCAGCAAGGCCGCATCGACCGCACCTTGCTCTCCCCCAACCTCAGCGACTACTTCACCCCCGAAGCCCTCGCCGACTTTCAGAGCAGCCTTGCGCCCCTGGGTGAGCCGCTTAGCTTCCACCAGACCGCCACCGAGCTGCGTGGCGGCATGACCTTCCGCGCCTTTCGTATCGTCTATCCCAACCAACGCCTTACCCTCACTACCTACACCTATCCCGACGGCAAGCTGGAGCAGTATCTTATCGCTCCGGCGGAATAGTCTCCATCCCTTCCCCTCATAATCTGGGTACCCCTCCTTTCCGCGGCTTTTCGGTGAAAAAATTCCACAAAGGTGGGATATCGCGAACCCCCATCCTGTGCCGTCTCCGCGATACACTCGGACTTGACCTATGTTCGAGAACCTCACAGACAAACTCCAGCGCGCCTTCAAAACCCTCCGCGGCCAGGGAACGCTCACCGAGGAGAACATCACCGAGGCCCTGCGCGAAATCCGCGTGGCCCTGCTCGAGGCCGACGTCAATCTCAACGTCGTCCACGACCTCATCGAGCAGATCCGCGTCAAAGCCATCGGCACGGAGGTGCTCACCGCCCTTTCCCCCTCCGAGCAGGTCATCAAAATCGTTCGTGACGAGCTGATCGGCCTCCTCGGCAAGGACACGGCCCGCTTCAAATTCTCCTCCCAGCCGCCCACCGTCATTCTCATGGCCGGCTTGCAGGGGAGCGGCAAAACCACCACCGCTGGCAAGCTCGCCGCTTGGCTCAAAAAGGGTGGTCACCGTCCCATGCTGGTCTCCGTCGACGTCTACCGCCCCGCCGCCCGCGAGCAGCTCAAGGTCGTCGCCAAATCCATTGAAGCCCGCCTCTACGAAGGCGACCAGAAAGGCGAGCCCGCCAATTCGGCCCTTGTCGAGCGCTTGGCCCGTGAGGCCCGCCGCGAAGCCGTCATCATGGGCTGCGACACCCTCATCGTCGACACAGCCGGCCGCCTCCACATCGACGAAGAACTCATGGACGAGATGGAGCGGCTGAAAAAGCTCCTCAACCCCTCTGAAATCCTCTTCATCGCCGACGCCATGACCGGCCAGGACGCCGTCAACTCCGCCCGCGACTTCCACACCCGCCTTGGCCTCACCGGCGTCATCCTCACCAAGATGGACGGCGACGCCCGCGGCGGCGCGGCGCTCTCCATCCGTCAGGTCACCGGCCAGCCCATCAAGTTCATCGGCACAGGCGAAAAGGCGGACGCCTTCGAACCCTTCCACCCAGATCGAATTGTCGGCCGCATTCTGGGCATGGGCGACATGCTCTCCCTCATCGAAAAAGCCGAATCCACCCTCGACCGCAATAAATCCGAGGAGTTCGCCAAGAAAGCCCTCCTTGGCGACGGCTTCTCACTCGAAGACTTCCGCGACCAGCTCCGCCAGATCAAAAAGATGGGCTCCATGGAGTCGATCCTCAAAATGCTCCCCTCCGTCGGCCCCTTCGCCGGCCTCCAGCAGGCATCCAAGCAGGTGGACGAAAAACAATTCGTCCGCCTTGAAGCTATCATCGACTCCATGACCCCCAGGGAGCGCCGCAACCACGAAATCATCTCCGGCAGCCGCCGCAAGCGCATTGCCTCCGGCTCCGGCACCACAGTCCAGGACGTAAACCAGCTCCTCCGCCAATACGCCCAAATGGCCAGGATGTTCAAGCAGATGGGCAAAGGCGGCCTCGCCAGAAACATGATGCGCGGCGGCCTCGGTGCCTTGGGCATGGGTGGCAAACAACGCTTCGGACGGTAAGGCAAACAATGACCCTCACGATAGAAACAATCCGTGCAACCGAGAACAATGAAGAATTGTTCGATCTCCTGGCAATGGAATTGGACCGGCTTCTTCCCGATGAGGTGAAGGAAGACCCCGAGCGCTATTACCAGGCTTTGGATTCGTTGCCCCGGGGATTGCGGGCCATGGCGGGCATCTATTTCTTTAACGTCAGCATGACCCTCGACAGCCTGTCATTGTACTTCGGCAGCCACCATGAGGAACGCGACCTCCGGGAAACGCTCAACGGACTCAGGGAGCTGGAACTCACCGAGATTGCGGACCTCTTCGAACAGGCCTGCAAGTTTATGGAACCCCACATGGCCCAACTCCAGTCCGGCGACTACGGAGGCAAAGAGTTCACCGATTGGCTTGTAGACATTGGCGCTCAAAAGCTGCTCGATCCCGTGGACGGCTTCATTCGGGCGCACTGCGAAAAAGTCGGCGAGTTGGGCCTGCTCGGCTCCTGGCCTGTCTATGCCCGCAAATACCCCGAACGCTGCGTCGCCGCCGGGCCGCAAACATGACCGCCCTCCAGGACCAACTCGACGAAATCACCGCCAACACCCGTCAGTTGGTCCAGGCCGACCGCCTGGCCGTCGGCGAGCGCGCCGTCCAAGAGCTCTTCGCCTCCGGCATTGAAGACCGCATCCTTCCCGTCGGCGCCGTCGCCCCCGAGTTCGCCCTCAACGACGCTGCCGGCCGCCTTGTCCGCAGCACGGACTTGCTCGCTCTCGGCCCCCTGGTCGTCAAGTTCTTTCGCGGCCGCTGGTGCCCCTACTGCGTCACCGAGCTTGAAACCTGGCGCGACCTCTACGGCCAGCTCCGCGAACGCCAAGCCCTCATGGTCGCCATCGGCCCGCAGACCGGACGCCAGAACGACTTCATGGCCGGCCAGCACGGCCTGCCCTTTCCCGTGCTCTCCGACCCCGGCTGCGCCCTGGCCGAGAAGTTCGGCCTCGCCTACACCGTCCCCGAGTACCACCGCGACTACTATCTCTCCATCCTCGTCAACATCCCCTTCGTCAACGGCGAGCCGAGCTGGCGCCTGCCCCTTCCCGCCACATACGTAATAAATCCCGCTGGACGCGTCCTCTTCGCCGAAGCCCACGCCGACTTCCGCGTCCGCCCCGAGCCCCAGGAAGCCCTGGCCGCCTTCGCCCACAACAGCCGCTAACTCAACGGTGCGAGCTTCGCCTCAGCCTGCTCCAGCGTAACTCCCCTTAGCAGAAACACCTTGCTCCTCGATAACTCCCCGCCAATCAATTTCACCGCGTTCTTCGGTAAACCAAACGTCTCCGCCAGAAACGCAACCAGCGCTGAGTTAGCCCGCCCCTCAACCGCCGGCGCCTGCACCTTGATCTTCAGCCGCGCCTTCTCGCCCTCGCAATAAACTCCCAAAAT
The DNA here is from genome assembly GCA_052326045.1 of Occallatibacter sp. Classification (GTDB taxonomy): domain Bacteria; phylum Acidobacteriota; class Terriglobia; order Terriglobales; family Acidobacteriaceae; genus Telmatobacter. The sequence goes on from JBKQRH010000185.1 coordinate 25,326, forward strand.
CTCCGTCTTCTTCTTCGCTCCCGGCAAGGCTCGAACCGCTAACGTAACTCCGCCCTCGGCACTGCGTAGCATTACTCATCCCCCTTCCACGGCTTGCGCTTCCCGAACAATGCCGTCCCAATCCGAATCCGCGTCGCGCCCTCCTCGATCGCCAGCGCAAAGTCTCCGCTCATGCCCATCGACAAAACATCGAGCGTCAGCCACGGATTAGCAGCAGCCCAACGGTCCCGCCACTCCCGCAATCCGCGGAAACACGCCCGCGTCTCATCCTCCGCCACGCCCCAGGGCGCGATCGTCATCAGCCCCCGCATCTCCAAATGCTCCAAATCCGGCAGCCGTTCCAGCAGTTGCGCCGCCTCCTCCGACCCCGGCTCCAACCCCGCTTTCGTCTCCTCGGGGCTGAGCTTCACCTCGATCAAAACCGGCAGCCGCTTTCCCAACCTGCCCGCCGCCTCGTTCAACCGCTCCGCCAGCCGCGCCGAGTCCACCGAGTCCACGCCGTCGAAGATCTCCGCCGCTTTTGCCGCCTTATTCGACTGCAAATGCCCAATCAGATGGCACTCCGTGCCTTTGCGTTTTGGACCGAGTTCCACCGCTTTATGAGCAAACTCCTGCACCCGGTTCTCGCCGAACAGCCTCAGACCCAGCTCCGCCGCCTCCGCCACCGTAGCCGCCGGATAGCTCTTGGTAACGGCCATCAGCTCCACTTCGCCGCGCCCGCGCCCAGCCTTCCGGCATGCCGCCGCAATCGCCTCTTCCAGCCGTTCGAGATTTTCAGCAAGAGCCGTCATAGTTTTGAAGAAACTCCCGCGAGCGCTTAGCGAGCGTCTGCCCCACCGCAGGTGGTCAGTGCCCGCGCGCCTCCAGGTACTTTTCCGCCTCCAGCGCCGCCATGCACCCCGACCCCGCCGCCGTAATCGCCTGTCGGTAGCGCCGGTCCTGCACGTCTCCGCACGCAAACACGCCCGGAATCACCGCCCCATTCAGCGTCGTCAGCACGTTCCCAGTGGTCTTGATGTAACCCTCCGCGTCCAGATCCATCTGCCCGGCAAACATCTTCGTATTCGGCTCGTGCCCAATCCCCAGAAACAGCCCGCTGACCGCCAGCTCGCTCACGCAGCCGTTGCTCACGTCGCGCAGCCGCAGCCCCTTCACCTCTTTCTCTTCCGCGCCCAACACCTCTTCCACCACCGTGTTGGTGCGCAGTTCGATGTTGGGATGCGCCATCGCCCGCTCCAGCATGATCTTCGAGGCCCTGAAGCTCTCCCGCCGGTGCAGCAGCGTCACCTTGCTCGCAAAGCGCGTCAGAAACAGCGCCTCTTCCATCGCCGAGTCGCCCCCGCCCACCACCGCAACCTCACGCCCGCGGAAGAAGAACCCGTCGCACGTGGCGCAACTTGAAACCCCGTGCCCGATCAGCGCCTGCTCGCTCTCGAGCCCCAGCCACCGCGCGCTGGCCCCCGACGCCACAATCAGCGTCCGCGCGCAAATCTCCCCCGCCGTTGTGTGCAGCCGGATCGGATGCGCACCCAGCTCGACGGCGTTCAGATGCGCCGACTGAAAGCTGGCCCCAAACCGCGCCGCCTGCTTCTTCATGTTGTCGATCAGCTCCGGCCCCTGGATGCCCTCCGGCCAGCCAGGAAAGTTCTCCACCAACGTGGTGATCGAGAGCTGTCCTCCCGGCTCGTGGCCCTCCAGAACCAGCGGTTTCAGCCCAGCGCGCGCGGTGTAGATGGCCGCCGTAAGCCCGGCGCAGCCCGAGCCCAGAATAACGGTGTCGCGAATCTCTGTCATAAGGTTTCCCGTGTCGATTTTAGACGCCTTCCCCGGACAGCCGCCCTGTTCGAGCGCCGCCGCCTTCATTAAGATGAGATTCATGGCCAATCTGACTCTGGTCTACGGACTGCGGCTGCTCCCCGAAGGCGAGGTCGCCGAAATCCACGACGCCACCCTCAAGCTGGCCAACGGCCATGAAGCTCACGTCACCATGCACCTCATCGAGGGCTCCCGCGAAGAGATCGAGACCCAGCTCAAGCGCTCGCTCGACGCATTCTTCGACTTCTACCCCGAAATCTAGGCTTCTCATTGGAAGCCGGAAGGGCGTCTTGGACGGGTTCCTTAGAGCTTTCTAATTCTGCACCATGATTACTTAAAGATTCCCACGAGCGGTTCTTGTCGAATCCGAAGCTTTCTTGCATTTTTCTCATCATCGAAACCCAAAACCGTCCCCGATCGGGAGCCTTTCCCTCTCTCCTCTCCCTGCGAGAACCACGCAATCGCCTCAGTCCCAAGCGCGGCTGTCCCTAACCCCTTCACCAACAGGCAGCATTAGAAGTCTCTAAGACGGGCCAAACCTCTCCGGTCCCCCAAATGCTAGAAAATCCTCATCCGGAGGGCCCGTGCTCACCCCCATCTCCGCTTCCCCACGCGCCGCAGCCGTTCCCTTCTTCAAGGCTCACCTGCACATCCTGGCCTTCGTTTTTCTTGCCCCCGCCGTTGCCCTTGCCGGCGGACCCAAATACGTTGCCGGGGTCAGCTTCTTCAATCCCGCAGCCCTCGGCCAGCCCCTCCACTGGGCCGGCGGCCAGGTCAGCTACTACGTCGATCAGGGTCCGCTCAACGCTTCCGTCTCCAACCAGCAGGCCACGGCCATGGTCGATGCGGCGGCGGCTCTCTGGAGCGCCATTCCCACCGCCGGCGTCACGCTCACGGACATGGGCCAATTGAACGAAGACGTAAACGGCTCCAACATCGTGGTGGGCGGCACAAACTTCACGGTAACCAACGAACAACTCAGCCAGTTGGGCCAGATCGCCGCGCCCTCCGACGTCGCCCCCTCAGCCACCGGCTATCCGCTCGGCGTCATCTACGACGCCGACGGCTCAGTCACCGACGCCCTCTTCGGCCCCGGCTCGAGCGACCCCACCAGTTGCCAAAACAACGGCGTCTGGGTCTGGCTCGACAACGTCAATCCCGACGCCACCATCGCCCACGGCATCATCCTGCTCAACGGCCTCTGCGCCACCAACTCCAATCTGCTCGAAATGATGAGCTACGAGTTGGAGCGCGCCTTCGGGCGCATCCTCGGCCTGGACTACGCTCAAGCCAACCTCACGGCTCTCACCGACCAATTGCCCGGCGGCGCCCAGGGCTGGCCGGTCATGCAGCCCCTCAGCGGCGTCTGCTCCCAGACCGGCGGCATCTGCATTCCCGACCCCTCGCTCCTCCGCTACGACGATATCGCCGCCCTCAACCGCATCTACCCCATCACCGCCCAGAATCTCGCCAGCTTCCCCGGCAAACAGCTCACCGCCGCCAACACCGTCTCCATTCAAGGCGCGGTCGCCTTCAGCACCGGCGTGGGCATGCAGGGTGTCAACGTCGTCGCCCGTCCGCTGGACTCCAACGGCAACCCCATCTACCAATACACCGTCACCTTCGTCTCCGGCGGCTACTTCAGCGGCAACCACGGCAATCCCATCACCGGCTTCGCTGACTCCAACGGCAATCTCCTCACCATGTGGGGTTCCAACGATCCCGCTCTCCAGGGCTACTTCGATCTGAGCGGAATCCCGCTGCCCCCCGGCGTTACCACAGCCAATTACCAGGTCACCTTCGAGGCCATTAATCCCCTTTACATCCTCACCGACTCGGTCGGCCCCTATCTCGACGGCCAGGTCACCCCCTCCGGCGCGTTGCCGTCCATCTCTGTCCCTGCTCTGTCGGCCGGCAGCTCGCAGACCCTCACTGTCAACGTGGCCGGCTCAGTCGCGGGCGGCTTTCAGGACGCCATCGGAACCCAGGCCGCGCCGCGCATTCTACCCCCCAGCGGCCTCTGGTGCGGACGCCTCAGCCAGGTCGGCCAATCTGACTGGTTCACCTTCCCCGTCCGCGGCAACCGCACCTTCACCATCGTCACCCAGGCCCTGGACGAAACCGGCGCTCCCACCGATGCAAAGGCCATGCCCGCCCTGGGCGTCTGGGACGCCTTCGATCCCCTGGGCGCGCCAGCCGTCGGCGTCGGCCCCGGAATGAACGGCCTGGCCACCGGCGAAAGCTGGCTCCGCGTCAGTTCCGTCGCCGCCGACGTGGTCCGCATCGGCATCGCCGACCAGCGCGGCGACGGCCGCCCCGATTACACCTATAACGGCTGGGTGCTCTACGCCGACACCGTCCAGCCCCAGCGGCTTCCCGCCTCCGGAGGCCCCATCGTCATCCACGGCATGGGCTTTCGCCTCGCGGACACGGTGCTGGTCGGCGGCCAGCCCGCCGTGGTCACCAGCATCTCGCCCAACGAGATCACCGCCATTGCGCCTCCGGCCGCATCCGGCGTCACCGGCTCGGTCGATGTCGAAGTGGACGACCTGCCCATCTTCTACGCGGCGGCCATCCTCTCCGGCGGCGCCAGTTACGACTCCGGCACGGGCGACGCCCTCACCCTGTTCACCGCCCCTGCCAACACCGTGCCCATCGGCGTGCCCATTCCCTTCTCCGTCACCGCGCTCGGCCCAGCCTTGACCCCCGCCAGCGGCGTCACTGTGACTTACGCCGTCACCAGCGGCACCGCCACCCTCTCCTGCGGCCAGCCCGCCTGCTCCGCCACCGCAACCGGCGATGGCCGCGCCTCCATGGACGTCACCGCCGTCAATGGAACCTGGTCCATCGTCACCGCCTCGCTCACCAACGGCTCCAGCCTCCAGGCCCAATTTGCCGGAGGAACCCCGCCCGTTCTCGCCTCGCTCACGCCCCAGCTATCCCTCGCCGCAGGAGCCACCTTCACCTGGACCGTTCAGGCCCTGGTCCTCGCGAACGGCCTTCCCATCGGCGGCCAGTCCGTGGCCTGGCAAATGCCCTCCAGCGGCATCGCCGCCCAGGGCAGCGCCGCCGCCATCACCAACTCCAGCGGCATCGCCGTCAACCAACTCACCGTCGGCCCGCTCACTGAAGGCCAGCAGATCTCCGCCAACGCCTGCCTCAACGGCACCCGCCAGTGCGTCGCCTTCACTGCCTACGGCGCCCGCCCGGAGTACGCGCTTCTTGAAGCCGTCTCCGGAACCACCCAAAGCCTCTCCGTCCAATCCACCCCCAGCCAGATCACCCTCCGCCTCCTCGACATGGACTGCAATCCCATGGCCGGCGGCTCGGTCGCCCTTTACCAGGCCCTCTACGCCTGGGCTCCGCCCTGCGCCCCGCACGGCCCCTGCATACAGGGCGCTCTGCTCGCCACCCAGGCCGCCACCGCCGTCTCAGCAATCGACGGAACCGTCGCCTTTACCCCCGCATCCCTCCCCGCCGTCGCCACCAATCTCCTCGCCCTCGCCGCTTCCGGCAACACCTCCACCGTCTCGATCGCCATCCAGCAGCACCCGTAGCGGATTGCCCCGTAAAGAATCCTCTTCCGTCACCAATCGTCCCCCTCCCGCATCCTTATAGTGAGGTGCGCAACCCTTGGGCCAAGTGACCGAACCGCTTCAGCAACCCACCCGCCCTCGCGTGGTCATCGTCGGCGGCGGCTTTGCCGGCCTTCACGCCGCCAACGGACTGGCCCACCTTCCGGTAGACGTTACCGTCGTAGACCGGCGCAACCACCACACCTTTCAGCCGCTGCTCTACCAGGTCGCCCTCGCCGTCCTTTCTCCGGCCGACATCGCCCAGCCCATCCGCTCCATCCTGCGCAAGCAGCCGAACACCCAGGTCCTGATGGACGAGGTGGTGGGCATCGACGTCTCCGCCCGCCAGATATCACTCTTGTCCGGCGCACAGCTCCCCTACGACTACCTGGTCCTCGCCACCGGCGCTACCCACTCCTACTTTGGCCGGGACGAGTGGGCGCCCTTTGCCCCCGGCCTCAAGACCATCGAAGACGCCCTCGAGATTCGCCGCCGCGTCCTTCTTGCCTTCGAACTCGCCGAGCGCCAGATGGTCGAGCACGGCTGGCACCCGCCCCTCAACTTCGTCGTTATCGGAGGCGGTCCCACCGGCGTGGAACTCGCCGGAGCCATCAGCGACATCGCCCAGCTCTACATGCGCCGCGACTTCCGCCACATCGACCCATCCAAGTCCCGCGTCCTGCTCCTCGAAGGCTCCCCGCGCGTCCTCGCCGCCTACCCCCCGACCTCAGCGCCAAGGCCGAAGCCGCGCTCGCCCGCCTCGGCGTCGAAGTCCTCACCCACACCCATGTCACAGCCATCGGCCCCGGCTGGGTCGAAGCCGCCGGCAAGCGCATGGACGCCGTGGTCATGCTCTGGGCCGCTGGCGTCGAGGCCTCGCCGCTCGGCAAGCTGCTGGGCACGCCACTTGACCGCCGCGGCTGCGTCCTGGTCGACGCATTCCTCAATCCGCCCGGCCTGCCGGAGGTCTTCGTCCTCGGCGATCTGGCCCACCTTGAGCAGGACGGTTGCCAGGTCCCCGGCGTCGCCCAACCCGCCATGCAGATGGGCGACCACATCGCCAAAATCCTCGCCGCCGACCTCGCCGGCGCGCCCCGTCAGTCCTTCCGCTACTTCGACAAAGGCGACATGGCCACCATCGGCCGCATGGACGCCGTCGCCAGGCTCGAATGGCCCTTCAAGGCCCACATGAGCGGCTTTCCCGCATGGGTTGCCTGGTTCACCGTCCACATCTTCTTCCTCATCGGCTTCCGCAGCAGGATATGGGTCTTTTTCGCTTGGATCTGGACCTACTTCACCTTCACACGCGGCGCCCGCCTCATTACCGGCGACCAGCGCCTCCCCGGCTGGCAGGACCAGGTGGACGCGGGACCGGGCAAAGCGCCGAATCCAACAACGTGACCCAACCACAAAGACTGGGTGCCCCACCCTCGCCACGTCTTTGTTCTTGTGGCTAGGGTGGGAGTCCAAACCCTCCAAGCCCATCTAGTAAACTGGTAGCGCGATGCTCGACTTCGGTTTTGTCCGCGGCAACCTGGAATTGGTGGAAGAAAAGCTGCGCGCTCGCGGGTTGGACCCGGCTGCGCTGTTGGGAGATTTTCGCTCGCTCGACGCCAGCCGCCGCGAAGCTATCACCACCGCCGAGCGCCTAAAGGCTCGCCGCAACGAGTTGAGCCAGCAGGTCGGTGCTCTCAAGAAATCCGGCCAAAATGTGGCAGCGGCCGCCCTCATGGACGAGACCCGTGCCCTCAAGGAAAATCTCGACGAACTCGACCGGACCGCAGCGCAATTCGACGAGCAGTTACGCCTCTCTCTGGCGCAGATTCCCAATCTCACCCGAGACGAAGTGCCCGTTGGCCTATCGGAAGCAGACAACCTCACCGTCAAAACCTGGGGCGAAATTCCCGCCTTCGACTTCACCCCCAAGCCGCACTGGGAGCTGGGCGAAGCCCTCGGCATCCTTGATCTGGAACGCGCGGCCAAAATCAGCGGCGCGCGTTTCGCCGTCTACATCGGAGCCGGCGCCCGCCTCGAACGTGCCCTCATCAGCTTCATGCTCGACCTGCACACCGCCAAGCACGGCTACACCGAAGTCCTGCCGCCCTTCATGGTCAACAGCAAGTCCCTCTTCGGCACCGGGCAGTTGCCTAAGTTTGCCGAGGACCTCTTCCGCTGTTCCGACGCCGACGCCGAAGCCGTCGCTCGAGGCGAGTTCAAGGACACCGACCACTGGCTCATTCCCACCGCCGAAGTTCCCGTCACCAACCTCTATCGCGACGAGATCCTCGACGACTCCCGTCTCCCCATCTGCCTCACGGCTTACACTCCCTGCTTCCGCGCCGAGGCCGGAGCCGCCGGCAAGGATACTCGCGGCATCATCCGCCAGCATCAGTTCCAAAAAGTCGAGCTGGTCAAGTTCACTCGCCCCCAGGACTCCGATCGCGAGCACGAACTCCTTACCCGCGACGCCGAGGAAATCCTTGAAGCCCTCGGCCTGCCCTATCGCCGCGTTCTTCTCTGCACCGGCGACACCGGCTTCTCCTCCGCCAAGACCTTCGATCTTGAAGTCTGGCTCCCCGGCCAGCAACTCTACCGCGAAATCTCCTCCTGCTCCAACTTCGACGCCTTCCAGGCCCGCCGCGCCAACATCCGCTACCGGCCCGCTGGGGAAAAAGGCGCCAAGGCCAAACCCGAATTCGTCCACACCCTCAACGGCAGCGGCCTGGCCGTCGGCCGCACCTGGCTGGCCATTCTTGAAAACTACCAGCAGCCCGACGGCTCCGTGCTTATTCCACAAGCCCTCCGGCCCTACATGGGCGGCCTGGACAGAATTGTGAAGGAACTCTAATGGCGTCTCCAAACCCAGCCGGACCCAATCCGCAGCCCCGCCGCACTCTCAAGCAGATCCTGCTCAGCTATTTCTACTGGACCTATCCCCGGGGCTGCATCCACTACGACGTGATGGTCACGCTGATCCTAGCGTTCATCTTCCTCACGCCCCTTTTCTGGAACTACGGCGACAAGCCGTCCCCCATCGGCGGACCCTTGCATCCCATTCAGGTCGTCGCCAATGACGGCCACGGCCTCATCGTCACTGTGCAGGCCTCGGATGCCCATGTCCCCGCCGGCGCCTCGGACCCGGTCGTTAAAAAGGCGTTGCGCAAGGCTATCGAACCGGTCACCGGCGACGCTGTCGTTGTCCAGCATTGGGAAACCGTCACCGACGCCCAGGGAAATCTTGCCTGGAAGGTCTGGGCCCATCGCTAACTCAATCTCAAAATCCAAAAATGCCAAAACTCGATTTTTCGGTTCATCCAGCGCGAATTGACGTCAAATAAGAGAAGAAAATTAAGAAGGAAACCTATGCGTTTGGGAATAAAGCTCGTCTTCGCCGCGGCCATCGCGCTCATCATCCTGCCTGGCCGTGCCGCCTTTGCCGCCCCGCCTGACAAGATGGACCTGAAAGAGGTCCTGCGCCAACTCGACAACGCCGCGGCCAGCTTCCACTCCACCTCCGCGGACTTTGAGTTCGTCACTGAGCAGACCGATCCGGTCTATGACAAGGACGTCCAGAAGGGCGCGGTCTACTACAAGCGCAACGGCAAAGCCTTCCAGATGGCCGCGCACATCCGCGAGGAGAACGGCAAGCCCGTGCCCAAGGACCTGACCTACTCCGGCGGCAAAGTCATGCTCTATGAAAAGCTCCTGAACCAGGTGCACGTGAAAGACGCTGCAAAGTATGAGAGCTACCTGCTGCTCGGCTTTGGCGCCAGCGGCAAGGAACTGGCCGACAAGTGGGACATCAAGTATCTGGGCTCCGAGACCCTCACAGACGGCAAGACCGACGTCAAAACCGAGAAGCTGGAACTCGTGGCCAAAGACCCGGATGTGCTGAAGCTGTTTCCCAAAGTGACCATCTGGGTTGACCCCGCGCGCGCAGTAAGCCTGAAGCAGGTCTTCGACGAGGGCCCAGGCCAAAAGCGGACTTGCTTGTACTTCAACATCAAGACCAATCTGACCTTGCCTGACAGCGACTTCACCTTCAAAACCGACAGCAACACCCAATACGTCAAGTAGCCGGGTGCCCCACCTTCGCGCGTTCTTTGCATTCAGGTGGGATAGATCCACCTATCTACAGCTTTTTATTGTCTTTCCTTTTATTGCCTTCCCCGCCGGCCCTCCGTTCCCTGTTCTTCTGAAAACGTCGGAAAGGCCGACTCCCCCTAGCGCAAACAGCATCGGAAAACACTCCAGCGTGTACCGCGTCTCCGGAGCCTCCACGGTCAGCAACAAACAACTCCGCAGCGCCATATACGCCAGCATCCACGGCCAATACCGGGGCCGCAGGCACAGCCCCGCCAATCCCAGCAACAGATACGCCCCGTTCAGCCCTGCGTAAGCCCAACTGAAGCGGGTTTCAGCGCGGTGGTTCGCATAAACCCACCAGTCCAGGTCGATGGGCAGGTTTTCCACCCTCGGCCGCAGCCACATGTCGGCCCCCCGCCCCAACGGCAGCCAGACGTAATAGCGCAGCGGATGGGCGGCAATCCGCTCCTCGGCCAGCCGTTCGAAGCGCGCATCCATATCCGGCGAAATGTCCAACCCATTGTCTTTGTCGTTGTAGTCGGCAACCAGCGCGGCCGTCTCAGCGTACTGCGCCGGCGAATCGAAGGCCCGGCTGGGCAGCTTGGTCAGGTCGAACGGGCTTCCCGGCACCGGCCAATACACATCGGAGGTGGAGACAAAATCCAGGCACCAGGTCTTCACCCAGCGCTGCCAGCCGGGGTAGGTTTCCTCGCCGGGGTCGGTGGCATACCGCGGCGCCAGCGGCTCAAAAACGTGGAACGCCCGCCAGTTCCGACCCGTCCACGCCCCAAACGGAGCCAGCGCCAGCAAAACGCAAACCAGCGCCATGCGAACCAACTTCTTTCGCGGAATTGCCCCGGCTTCATCCCCGCGCCTCAACCCCACCGCCAGCGCCGGCGCCAGCGCCACGCCAACCAGCGCCCCATCCGGCCGCAGCAGCGCCGCATAACTCACCGCAAACGTAAACCACAACGCGCTCCCCCATCCCGGCCTTACATGGAAGCGCGCCATCGCCCACAACGCCAGCGCAATCGCAAACAACGTCAGCGTCTCCGTCAGCGGTGCGGCCGCATACGAGGCTGTAAAGGGGCACAACGCCGCCAGCCAAAGCGTGCAAAGCGCGGCGCCGGACTTCAGCTCAGGCGGCGCAATTCGGCGCACAAACCCCGCCAGAAGCAAGCAGCCCAGCAGCTCCAGCGCGATCTGCGCCCAGGCCGCCGAGGCGTAGTTTTCTATCCCGAAAACTTTGAAACAGAGCGCCAGAAACAGCGGATAGCCGGGTAGCCGGATCAGTGTGGGATACATCTCGCCGCCGGGCGCGGTGAGCGCATACCGTCCGTGCAGCAGCAAGTTTTTCGCCAGCCCTCCATAGATCAGCGTGTCCCCATTGACCTCAAAAAGCTTCTTGAGCATCCACACGCGCAACACGGCGCCCGCGGCCAGCGCCAGTCCTGCCGGCAGCGCCCGGACCACGCGGCCATGAACCCAGCCCAAAGCTGTCGATTGACTCTCCGAAGCGGCTTCCATACGATTCGTAATGTATAGCGTAGACCGTTTCTATGGTTTCCGCGTATTGGTAAACCAAGCCGTCCATGCCGGATAAACAGATATTCTTCGATCCCCAGCGCAAGCGATGGAAACGCCTAAGGCGCATCCTCGACATAACAGCCGTCGTTTCCACCCTCGTTCTGGCCGGCTTCATCTTCAATGTACTGCGCAATCAGCAACTGCCCGAGCTGTTGCTGCCCGTGCCCAAACATAACTACAAAGCCCTGTCCGACCGTACCCCGTTGTTGCGCGGCGCCAAAGCCCGGCCCGCCCGCCGCAAGACCAGCCGCAAACCCTCCGATATCCCCTTCAACACCGGCGAAGGTCTGCGCGCCGCCTATTACGTCCCGGACGACGCGGCCAGCTACTCCTCGTTCAAAGAGCACGTCCACCAGCTCGATCTGCTCTTCCCCCAGTGGCTCCACGTCGACGCTCCCCAGGCAACGCTGCTGGCCATCAACAACGAAAGCCATCGCGAGTACCCCGTGGTCGACGGCGCAGCCGTTCACGACCCTGACGAAGACAACAGGGTCAAGCGCGTCATCCAGGCGGCCAAGGAAGATACCGAAATATTTCCCCACCTGAACAACTTCAACCCCAACACCCAGTCCTGGGACTCCGCTATCGGCGGCGTCCTCATGGACCAAGGCAAGCGCGCCGCTCTGCGCCAGCAGATTCTCCGCCTTTTCACCGCATATCCGGTCTATCGCGGCCTATCGCTGGACTTTGAAAGCCTGCCCGACGAGGCCGGCCCGGCTTACCTGAGCTTCATACAGGAGCTCTACGCTGATATGCACCCGCGCAACTTGCGCCTCTACGTCAACACCGCTGTCTCCACCCCCGACAACGATCTCAAGCTGATTGCCGCCAACTCCGACGGCATCATCCTCATGAACTACGACCAGCACCAGACCACCAGCGATCCCGGTCCCGTCGCCGGCCAGGAGTGGTTTGTCGGCAACCTCACCCGCGTCCTCAAAGTCGTCCCCAAAGAAAAGATCATCTGCGCCATCGGCAGCTACGGCTACGATTGGACCCTCTCCATTCCCAACCCAAAAGACAAGAAGCATCACAAGCCTCAGGTCCTGAACACTGAAGACCTGCATGTCTCCGACGCATGGCAGCGCGCCTCTGACGCCGACGCCGACCTCGATCTCGATTACGACTCCCTCAATCCCCACTTCGAATACATTGATGAGGATTTGAACCAGCGCCATGTCGTCTGGTTCCTCGATGGCGTCACCGTCCTCAACGAGCTGCGCGCCGCCCGCGCCCTCGGCTTGCAGACCTTCGCGCTCTGGCGCCTGGGCGAGGAAGACGGCTCCCTCTGGAACGTCTGGGACAAGCCCGGCGCCCCTGAGTCGCTTCAGGCCCTCGGCTCCGTCCAACCCGGCCATGACGTGGACACCGAGGGCGAAGGAGACATCCTCCGCGTCATCGGACTACCCCAGCACGGCAAGCGCACGGTCGAAGTCGACACCGACGAGCCCGACCCCCGCAAGAAGCTCATCGTCGATGAGCACATGGACGTCTATCCCCGCACTTACACCATCGAGTATTACGGCTACCATCCCAATCAGGTCGCCATCTCCTTCGACGACGGACCCGACCCCAAGTGGACCCCGAAGATCCTCGAGATCCTCAAACAGAAGAACGTCAAGGGTGCGTTCATGATCATTGGCGCCGAGGCCGCTGAGAACATCGGCCTCATGCAGCGCGTCGTCCGCGAGGGTCACGAAATCGGCAACCATACCTACACGCATCCCGACATCAGTGAAATCTCAAACCGCCAACTGGATCTCGAGCTCAAGCTCACTGGGCGTCTGTTCGCCAGCAAACTCGGCGTCCAGCCCCTCTACTTCCGTCCTCCTTACGACAATGACGAGGAGCCCGATACCGACGACCAGGCCGCCCCCGTCGTGCGCATCCAGAACGACGGCTACATCGTCATCGGCAACAAGATCGACACCGACGATTGGAACCAGCATCCCCGCAGAACCCCCGCGGAAATCACCGAGTCGGTCCTATCCAAGTTACAGATCATGAAGACCAAGCCGCAGTTCCGCGGCTCCGTCATCCTCATGCACGACGGCGGCGGCGACCGCTCGGCCACCGTCGCCGCCCTGCCCGTCCTCATTGACGCCCTCCGCGCCCACGGCTACGCCATCGTGCCCGTCTCCGCGCTCATGGGCAAAACCACCGCACAGGTCATGCCCCGGATCCCTCTGTGGCAGTTCCTGCGCGCCTTGCCGGACTCCGTCGCCTTCTCCACCGTGCAGATCGTCGGCAACTTCATCGTCCTGGTCTTCTTCCTCGGCGACATCCTCATGAGCGCCCGCCTCATCCTCGTCGGCATCTTTGCCGTCATCGACCGCCTGCTTAAGCCCCGCCCCCAGGCCTTGCCCGGTTACAATCCCCGCGTCGCCGTCCTCATCCCCGCCTACAACGAAGAGCCGGTCATCGTCCGTACCATCCGCTCCGTCCTCAACTCCGATTACAAGAACCTCCACGTCATCGTCGTCGACGACGGCTCCCTCGACCGCACCTTCGAAGTCACCTCTGAAGCCTACGCCGCCGAGATCGCCTCCGGCCGCGTCCAGGTCTTCTCCAGGCCCAACGGTGGCAAGGCCGCCGCTCTCAACTTCGCCCTCGACCGCATCTCCGATGAAATCTACGTCGGCATCGACGCTGACACCGTCATCGCCTCCGATGCCATCTCCAGGCTCATCCCCCACTTCCAGGATCCCCGCATCGGCGCCATGGCCGGAAACGCCAAGGTCGGCAACCGCGTTAACCTATGGACCCGCTGGCAGGCCCTCGAATACATCACCAGCCAGAACTTCGAGCGCCGCGCCTTCGATCTCTTCCACGTCGTCACCGTCGTCCCCGGAGCCATCGGCGCATGGCGCACAGCTCCCGTCAAAGCCGCCGGCGGCTATCCCCTCAACACCGTCGCAGAGGACGCCGACCTCACCATGAACCTCCTCGAACGGGGCCTCCGCGTCGACTACGAAGACCGCGCTCTGGCCTATACCGAAGCCCCCGTCGACGTCAAAGGCCTCATGCTCCAGCGCTTCCGTTGGTCCTTCGGTATCCTCCAGGCCGTCTGGAAGCACCGCCTGGCCTTCATCCGCAACAAGGCCATGGGTCTCTTCGCCCTGCCCAACATTCTCATCTTCCAGATGTTCCTGCCCCTGGTCTCGCCCTTCATCGATCTCATGTTCCTGGCCGGCATCGTCCACTACTTCGTCGACCGCTACTACCACCCTGAAGCCGCCTCCGCCGCCAGCTTCGAGAAGCTCCTCGCCTACTTTGGCGCCTTCCTGCTCATCGACTTCGTCACCTCGTCAATCGCGTTTAGCCTCGAGCCCCGCCACCCCGCCAACAAAGGCGACGGCTGGCTCCTCTTCCACATCTGGCTGCAGCGCTTCGCCTACCGCCAGGTCTTCTCCATTGTTCTCTTCAAGACCCTCAAGCGCGCCATCGACGGCAAGCCCTTCAACTGGGACAAGATCGAACGCACCGCCCGCATGTCAAAAGCCACCGAAGCCCTCACCGAAACCCCCTAGCGCAGACAGGCGCCCCACCTTCGCGGCGTGTCGCAGCGGAGACTTCTTGCAGCTAAGGTGGGATATTCCCGTCTATTTCAGCTCGGCAGTCTGGCTATTTGCTGGTGGCTCCGCTGTCATTGCTGACCATGAGGCTCGAAACGTTCACCGGCTCGAAGTCGGACAAAATGAGATTTGTAATGCAGGAGAGATCGTTATCGTTCCAGCGGGCGTCGGGCGTGCCGATCAATCCTCCGCTGTCTCCGTTGTCGGCCAGGATGATTCCATAGTTTCGGAACGCGGTGATGATAATGGCCGCTTGTGGGCTGGTGGAGGCGCAAGAGGGTGTCGCCACTGAAGCCTTCAGCCGGTAGATCTCGCCAGCGGCTCCCGACATACTGCACGTTGCGGGATAAGGAATAAGTGAGGAGGAGGAGGATGGAGACTGCGAAATCTCCGTTTCCGTGGGAATGTCGGCCCCGCCCGCAACCGTGCAACTCCCGTAGCCCGCAGTTTGCGTCGCGGGCCAAACCCAGTAATTCAACATGTGGTTGACCGTGAATCGGATGGGATGTTGAATCGTGCCGTTGGGCGCGCTCGGTGTGCCGGTCCCAATGACTTCGTCGGCATTGACGAGCAGCGGCGCAACCGGAAGTCCCGCGGCATCGGTTGTTCCGTTCCCTTGCGTCGTCAGGTCATTCGAAGTTGCGTCGGGCCAAAGCGCGTTCGAGGAATCGGTCCAGGGACCGCCTTCGTATATTCCCTGCCACATTTCGTACTCCGCAGGTTTGTTTCCCCCTCCCGCCTTCAGGTAGACCAGAACGTGCCCGTCTCCACCCGAACTAACCGAGTTGGCGGTGCCCTCCACCGGAGCATACGCTGGAATCGGGCCGGAGGCGAAATAGGACTGATATACGGTGGTTGAGACCTTTACGTCCGGCTGGTTGTATGGGACTTCAATGGCCGGTATTCCATTCGGGAAGTTGGCATACTCATCGCCGAAGAATGGCTTCACCGTCGCTGTCAAATAGGGGGGATCGATGGGTGCCGCGGGCGAAGTATCAACGGGCAGGCCGGTTGTGGCTGCGTCCACTCGATGGTGAAAGATAGAGGTTGACGGGAAGATGCTGGCGAGGAACGCGTTGCTGCCGTTGATGGCGAAGCTGATACCCTGAGTCGCCGTTGCGCCTGTCGAGTCCTTAACGACAAATTCGGGAATGTACGTGCCTTGACCGCCGATCAGTGAGCTGCTGATCTCCCCCGTGCTTGAATTCAGAGACATCCCCTCAGGCAACGGAGGATAGTCGGTGACATCCGTGCTGAGCGAATACGTGTAGGGCGGAGTGCCTCCGCTGGCCACGATTGTGCAGCCGGCATATGCCGCGAGTTGTGTTCCGCCTGGACACGAAGTGGTTGTGATCGTCAAGGTGCCGCCGGACGCTGTGACAGTGACTTTTGCCGTGGCCGTGGCCGAGCCGGCGGAATTGGTGGCAGTCAGCGTGTAAGTGGTCGTCGTCGTCGGGCTCACGCTCGTCGAACCGCTCGCCGATGTGGACGTGAATGTCCCCGGCGTGATCGCGATACTGGTCGCCCCGCTCGTCGCCCAACTCAGCGTGCTGCTGGAACCGGTACTGATGCTTGTGGGGTTAGCTGTGAAGGAGCTGATCGTCGGCTTGCTTGCCGCGTTTACGGTAACTGTTGCCGTGGCCGTAGCCGTGCCGGCGGAATTGGTGGCCGTTAGCGTGTAGGTGGTCGTCGCCGTTGGGCTCACAGTCGTCGAACCGCTCGCCGATGTAGACGTGAATGTCCCCGGCGTGATGGCGATGCTGGTCGCCCCGCTCGTCGCCCAACTCAGCGTGCTGTTGGAACCCGTACTGATGCTTGTGGGATTAGCTGTAAAGGAAGTGATCGTAGGCGCGGAGCCCTTTCCAGACGAACTCCCCGAGCCGCAACCCGCCACTCCGGCACAGGCAAACAGAATGAGTGCCGTCGCGCAAAGATCCACTCCTGAAGAATGCGGTCCCCGGGAGCCGAGCCTGTTTCTGCAAAACGAGCGAGTCGAGTCCATGTCTCCTCCCCTCGTTGCCGTTGACTTCGCCATTCTAGCAAACACCGTCAGCCCGCAACCGGCAGATCGGTGTTTCAACCCCGGCATCATCGGAACCCGGAACAGTAAAAGAAAGGAGCATCCGTCCTCCATGGGAAACGCAAGGCTTTGCACCGGGCTGAACGATCAGTCTTTTTGCATCGGACGCAAAGGGCGCGTTTTAGACTGGAATCATGCCCGGATTCCACCTGGAGCATTTCGGTTGCCGTGCTGCTCGCGCGGATGGCGAGGCGGTGAGCGACCGGCTGCGCGCCGCGGGGCTGGGCGAGCGGCAGCCCTCGGCGGCGGATGTGGTGGTTGTCAATACGTGCAGCGTGACGGCGGAGGCCGACCGGGCCGCACGGACCTTCATTCGCCGGGCGCACCGGCTGAACCCGGCTGCAAGGATCGTGGTGACCGGCTGTTCTGCGCAACGCGCGCCACAGGAACTGGCCAGGATGGCCGGCGTGGCCGCCGTGGTGGGCAACAGCCACAAGGCTCTGGCCCCGGAGATCATTTTGGAGCTTGCTCTGGGCCGGGTTGGCGCCGGTCCCGTTGCATCGGCCGGGTTGGCCGGCCCAGCTTTGGTCAGTGTGGAATCGCTGCTCTCCGGCGAGTCGCGCTCTTCCGCTCCCATCTGGGCGGACGATCGCTTTGCGCACTCGTTTCTTGAGGAGACGCAGATTGTGCCCGGCGCGCAGACCCGGCCCAATCTCAAAATCCAGGAGGGGTGCGGGAACCGCTGTGCGTTCTGCATCATTCCCCAGACGCGCGGCCCCTCCCATAGCCTGCCCGCTACCAGCGTTCTGAAACAGGTGGAGGGGTTTGTGGCGGCCGGGGGCAACGAACTGGTCCTCTCGGGGATCAACCTAGGACGTTGGGGAAGGGATCTGGCCGGTTCTCTGGATGCAGGCGAAGCAAGTTCGTCGCGGCGGCCGCTGGCGGGGCTGAGGTTGGCGGGACTTACCCGGCGGATACTGGAGCAGACCAGGCTGCCACGGCTGCGGCTTAGCTCGATTGAGCCGATGGATTGGGACGCAGAGCTGATCGGGCTGATGGCGGAGTTTGGAAGTCCGCGGGCTGGAGGGGCGCGGCTGGCGCGGCATGCGCATTTGCCGTTGCAGTCCGGCTCGGACGCCGTGCTGCGGCGGATGCACCGGCGCTACCGGCCCTGGCACTACGCGGAAAAGGTCGAAGCGCTGGTGCGGGCGGCTGGACCGGACCTGACGCTGGGTGCGGACGTGATGGTGGGGTTTCCTGGCGAGACGGACGGCGAGTTCGAGGAGACGTTGGAGCTGGTGCGCGCACTGCCGTTCGGCTACCTTCACCTCTTTCCCTTTTCGCCGCGGCCGGGGACGCCGGGATGGGCGCTGCATGCCGAGGCGCCGGTTCCAGCCGCGGTGGTGGAAGAACGGATGGCGGCGCTCCGCGCTCTGGCGTATCGGAAGAGTTCCGAGCACAGAAAAAAGTTCGTGGGCCGGGAGTTGGATGCCATTACGCTGCATACGCCAGCGGAGTTGGCAGGCAGGGGTTGGACAGCTGCCCTGACGGAGAACTTTCTGCCTGTGGAGCTTGCGGGCCGGATGGCTGCCAACCGGCTGGTTCGGGTGCGAGTGAGCGGGTTGAACGCCGGGGGAACGCTGCAAGCGGCTGGCTCGAATCCGTCGTAAACCACTCGTTCAGCCCGGCCGGGCCAATGCTATACTCAGTGTGCGTTCATGTGCCCGCGGCGATTTCGGGTTGTCCCCGGAGGCGGGCAGCGACGACTTTTGGAGGAGCACCATCGCACTCGACAAACGTTCGGCAAAGTCCTTTATCCGCATCAACGACCGAATTCGCGCGCGCGAAATCCGCGTGATCGACGAAAACGGAGAACAGATAGGCATTCTTCCGCCCTTTGAGGCGCTGAAGATTGCCCGTGAACGGGGGTTGGACCTGGTGGAGGTTTCGCCCAATGCGGTTCCCCCGGTCTGCCGCATCCAGGACTATGGGCGCTACCTCTACGAGAAGGACAAGAGCGAGCGCGCCGCCCGCAAGAAGCAGAAGGTGATCGTGGTCAAGGAGGTCAAGTTCTCAGTGACCGTGGACGAGCACGATTACCAGACCAAGAAGAACCAGGCGGTCCGCTTCCTGGTCGATGGCGACAAGGTGAAGGCCAGCCTGCGCTTCCGGGGCCGTCAGATGGCCCACCGCGAACTGGGCTACAACATCATCAACCGGCTGATTCAGGACATCGGCGAGGCCGGCATCGTGGAGTTCATGCCGCGCATGGAAGGGACGATTCTGCACGCGATTCTGGCGCCGGCCAAGAAGCAGGAAGCTCCCAAGCCCAAGCCTGTTGCGGCGCCTTCGCAGCCCCAGGCTGCCGCACCGGCGCCGCAGGCGCAATAAACACAGCCACACCAGCGGCGACGACCCGTGGCATGGCGGGGACACCAGCGTTGCGGTATACTGATTGAAGCCTCAAGAGGGCAGGGGAAGCCCTGTCTCACGGGCAATACAGCGGAGTGGCCCACTCTGCCGGACAAAAGAGAACAACGAGAAAACAATGCCCAAGTTGAAGACCCATACGGGCGCGGCCAAGCGCTTCAGCAAGACTGGAACCGGCAAGATCAAGCGGGGCCAGACGAAGACGCGGCACATCCTTACTTCGAAATCGCCAAAAGTGAAGCGCAAGCTGGGCAGGACCCTGCTTGTTTCAGATGGCGACTACAAGAAGGTAGCGCGCATGATTCCTTACGCCTGATCGCTGAGCCTTTTCCGGTAAACGGAGAGGCGCTTCAGGGCCGCAGTCCGCTACCGCGGAGGCCCCCGGCAGGCCGGATGACTCAAGAGTCCGGAGCCAGCCGAGAGATCAAGGCTTGACGAGAGCGAGTGAAGAGGTTTACCGGCCTGAATTGATGGCCCTCCTGCCTCCAGCCGCATGACTGACGAACGCAAAACGGAGAATATACCATGCCCCGCGTAAAACGCAGCACCAAGCGGAGTGACCGCCGCAAGAAAATCCTCAACAGAGCAAGCGGCTACTTCCTGACGAAATCAAAGCTCTACCAAGCAGCGCAGGAATCTGTCGAGCGCGGCCTGAAGTTCGCCTACACCGGCCGCAAACAGAAGAAGCGCCAGTTCCGCTCGCTGTGGATCGTGCGCATTTCGGCTGCGGCCAAGTTGAATGGCACCAGCTACTCGCAGTTCATCAATGGGCTGAAAGAGGCCGGGATTGAATTGGACCGGAAGATTCTGGCCGACATTGCCGTGAACGATGCGGAGGGATTCGCCAAGCTGGTGGAGCAGGCCAACCGGGCGTTGGCGACGGTGAAGGCGTTGAGGAAACTCAGCGCATAGCAACCGAGTGGATCGAACGGCCCGGAGCATGCTCCGGGCCGTTCTGCGTTGTTCAGATTCCAAATGCGCTTTCGAGATCCCTCCACAAATCATTCAGTCCTGAATTGTCCTGACGATCCGTGATCGTTGCGCAATGGGCAGGTGGTTTATCCTGCTGTTTACGCATGATGAACGAAGAAATACCCAATCTGACGGCATTTGACGAGGCTGCGCTGGACGAGGCGTTTGGCGCGCTGGAGCGGCAGGCGCGCGACGCAGCCGCTACACTCAACGGCGAGGCAGATGTGGAGGCCTATCGCCTCCAGTGGCTAGGCCGCAAGCAGGGGCTGCTCAAAGAGATCCAAGAGCGGTGGCAGAAGGTTGCTCCGGCGGAGGCCAAGAAGCCGGTAGGGGTGCGCTTCAACGCGCTCAAGGCGGTAGTGGAGGGGCTGCTAGAGCAGGCGGCCGGCGCCGGCGCGACGGACGCGGCGCTGGCTGCTGAGGTTATCGACATTACGCTGCCGGGGACGCGGCGGCTGACCGGGGCCGAGCATCCGATTACGCGTACGCTGAACGAGATTGTCGGCGTCTTCGCCGCGCTAGGCTATTCGGTCGGAGTGGGGCCGGAGGTCGAAACCGACTACTACAACTTCGAGAGCATGAACTTCCCCCCAGGGCATCCGGCGCGGGACACGCAGGACACGCTGGTGGTTGTCGGGCAAGAGCGGCGCCCGCAGCGCGACCGGCTGCTGCTGCGCACGCACACCTCGCCGGTGCAGATGCGGACCATGGAGCAGCAGCCGCCGCCGGTGCGCATCGTGATTCCCGGCAAGGTGCACCGCAACGACGCGGCCGACGCCACCCACTCGCCGATCTTTCATCAGGTCGAGGGTCTCTGCGTGGACACGAACATCACCTTCAGCGACCTGAAGGGCACGCTGGACCACGCCATGAAGGCGTTGTTCGGTTCGGCGGTGAAGACGCGCTTTTACCCTTCGTTCTTTCCCTTCACCGAGCCCAGCGCGGACGTGCAGATCAGTTGCATCTTCTGTGGCGGCAAGGGCTGCTGCAAGTGCAAGCAGTCGGGGTGGATCGAACTGCTGGGTTGCGGGATGGTGGATCCGGCGGTGTTTGCGTTCGCGGCGGAAAAACAGCCTGCTTACGACCCAAAGAAGATTTCCGGGTTTGCCTTCGGCATGGGTGTGGAACGCATTGCGATGATGAAATACGGAATCAGCGAGATCGGGTCGCTTTTTGCCGGGGATATGCGATTTTTAGGTCAATTCGCCTGATGGGGAGTTAGAGCTCACTCGTGGCAAGGAATTCTAATGAAGATACTAACCAAATGGCTTAGAGCGTACCTGCCCGGTCTGCCGGTGGACGATGCGCGGCTCGCCGAGGACCTGACCTTGCGCGGCATTGCGGTCGAGGGAATTTTTGATCTCGGCGACGGGAACGGCTCGCTCTACGAGATGGACATTACCACCAACCGCGTGGATGCGATGAACCACTACGGCGTGGCGCGCGAGGCGGCGGCGATCTACGGGCTGGCGCTGCCGGAGCTTGATTTTCCGCTGCCCAAGTCCCGGCGGGCCGCCAAGGCCTTTCCGGTCAGGATCGAGGCCGAGGATGCCTGCGGGCGGTTTACGGCGCGGGTGCTGCGCGGCGTCAAGATGGGCGAATCGCGGGACTGGTTTGCGGGCGCGGAGGTGGCCACCTGTTTTGGGCTGCTGGAACAGAAGGAGATTTCGAACGCCGTCGACGCGACCAACTTTGCCTGGCTGGCGATGGGCCAGCCGACGCATGTCTTCGACCTGGACAAGATCGAAGGCGGCATCATAGTGCGGCATGCGCGCAAGGGCGAGCGGCTGAAGACGTTGGACGGCGTGGAACGCACGCTTGATGCGGAAGACCTGATTGTGGCCGACCATGCCAAGCCGCTGGCGCTGGCCGGGGTGATGGGCGGCTGGGACACGATGATTACGCCGGAGACCACGAACGTATTAGTGGAGGCGGCGTGGTTCGAGCCGATGGCGGTGCGGCGGACGGCGCGGCGGCATGGGCTGCACACCGACGCCAGCCATCGCTTCGAACGCGGGGCGGACTTCCATGCCGCGCCGGTGGCCTCCGCGCTGGTGAGCCGGATTCTGCTGGCCAACGGCGGCTGGCTGGAGGGCGAGTTGGTGGATGTGCGCGTGCCTGCCATCGAGGCGCGCACCGCCAGCCGCAAGCCCGTAGCGCTCGCGCTCAGCGAAGTGCGGCGCATTTTGGGCACGACTGTGGATGAGGAAGGCATTACCGCTGAAACCGTCGAGGGAGTGCTGAAGGCTCTGGGGTGCGGGTTGGCAAGTCAGCAAACCAGCAAGTCAGCAAGTCAGCCCGAGAGTGAAGCAGCGTGGCTGGTGACCCTGCCCAGTTGGCGGCTGGATTTGGAGCGGGAGATCGACCTGATCGAAGAGGTTGCGCGGGTCTACGGGTACAACCGCTTTGCCAACACGCTGCCGGCCTTCGGCGAAGGGGTGCGGGCGCTGCCCTGGGCGGAGAAAGAATCCGAAGTCCGGCGCACGCTGCTGGCGGCGGGATTTCACGAGGCGATTGGGAGCACTTTCTGCTCGGCGGCGGAGGCTCGGCTGACGGCGCCGCAACCGGGGCTCATGGTCCCGCTGGGCAATCCGTTGAGCGAGGAGGCGGGAGCGCTGCGGCCGTCGCTGGTGCCCGGCATGTTGACAATGATTGCCGGCAACCTGAACCGCGATGTGAGCGACGTGCGGCTGTTTGAGATGGGAACCGTCTTCAGCGGCACTACGGAGAAGGTGGAGGAGCGGCCGGCGGTGGCCTTTGGCGCGGTGGGCGGTTTGCCGGAGCAGGGGGCGTTGCACACCGCGCGGACCATCGAGTTTCATGACGTGAAGGGCGCGGTGGAGCAGGTGCTGGCGCGGTTCCAGGCGCGTGCCGTTTACTTCGACCGCTTTCCGGCCGAGGCCGGGCTTACGCCCGGTTGGCTGCATCCCTACCGCGCCGCGAGGGTGGTCGTCGAGGGCGCGACGGTGGGGTGGTTCGGGCAACTGCATCCTCGCGAGGCCGAGGCCCGCAAGCTCGCCGCGGCGCGCAAGCTGAAGGAGCCGGTGCTGGTGGGCGAGCTGTATCTGGACCGGCTGTACAAGCTGCCGCTGCGCAGGCCGATTGCGCAAGATATTTCGCGCTTCCAGCCGGTGCGGCGCGATTTCTCTTTGGTTCTGGACCAGAGCATTACGTGGGAGAAGATCGACCAGGCGCTGGCCGGTTTGCAGATTCCCGAGCTGGTGGAGTGGCGGGTGCGCGAGGTCTTTCGCGATGCGCGGCTGGGCGAGCGGGAGTACTCGCTGCTGATAGGCGCTACCTTCCAGGCACAGGATCGCACGCTATGCGAGGAAGAGTTACAGGGATTCCAGGAGCGAGTGGTGGAGGCTGTTGGCAAAGTTGGGGCGCGGCTGCGCGGTTAGACCCGGAAGCGAGGCGAATCGGCGCTATACTCGCACGGATACGGTGCGTTTGATCGGAGGTTTTTCGATGTCGCAGTTCAGCTGGGAGTCAGAGGGGGTAGCGGAGGCGCAGGCTGAGCCGCAGGCCCAGGAACCGGCGGCGCAGGCGGGAAATCTGGCCGTGAGCGCGGACGATTTCTTGGCGCTGGAGGAGCGGATTCTGCGCGCCGTGAACCTGGTGAAGCGGGCACGGGCAGATCACGCCGCGGCCGAGGAGCGTGCTGCACAGGCCGAAGTCCGCCTGCGCGAGCAGGCGCCTCTGGTGGAGCAATTGCAGCAGGAGGTGAGCGCGCTGCGCGCCGAACGCGACCAGGTGCGGCAGCGCGTGGAGCGGCTGTTGGCGCAACTGGACGCGCTCGAACTGTAGGGGTTGGCATGGAGGCAAGGCATGGCTGAGGAATCCGCCGCGGCGGGCGGCAATGCAGCCGGTTACGTGACCGTTGAGATCTACGACCAGGCTTATCATCTTTCCGGCCAGGACACGGATCACATTCGCGAACTGGCCGCGCGGGTGGATGCGAAGATGCGCGCCGTAGCCGCGCAGGGCCGCACCGCGGACTCGCTGCGCGTGGCCGTGCTGGCCGCGCTCAATCTGGCCGATGAGCTGTCCCAGGCCGGGGGCGCCGATGCAAAGCTGGGGCATGCGCGCGCCGCCAACTTGCGCGGGCTGCTGGACGAAGTCCTTGAGGAAGAGCGGGAGACCGGGTCGTAGGCAGATGTTCACCGTTTTGGTCATGCGGTCCCAAAATCGGCGGGACGAAAACATAGCACATCGCGCCTACCTCGCACAAGACTTGTAATTCCTGGCGCGGCTCCATACTATCCGCATTAGAAACCGGCCTGCAAAGCAGGTGGGTAGTCAACGCTGGTTGAACCAACATCCATGAACAGGGGCTCAACTCGACAATCGGTTCTGTGTGCCGTGTCCGCCAGTCCGGAATGCCTAATGAACCGCGGAGAGCTCCACCGTCTTAGGACGGGTTCACCAGCGCTTTGCTCACGGCCCCGTGGGCCGGGTTCTACCTTCCTTCGCAATCGCCTCAGCGGCTACGTGTAACGTGAAAATGCCGTATGCTGGCCGGGGGCCTGCTCACACTACCAGGGTGGTGGCGATGGGAGCCAATTTTTCTCAGTTCGAGGAATGAGAAGCGACGGATACCGGGTGTATCCTAGCGACGATTGACGAAGAAATGGGGTAAATTGGCCCGGTCCCTTCGGGTTGCGGCGAAAATCCGGCCATACTTCATTCTCGTCCTCGACGGTGGACCCGCCACAGCTTTCGGGCTCGGCTTCGTCTGGCCGGATTTTCACTCGCAACGCCATCCACTCTGGTAGTGTGAACAGGCCCCTAGGTGTATCCAGTTCTCTTTCACGTCGGAGTAATTCTGATCCCGGCCTATGGCGCGCTGGCTGCGCTGGGCGTGTTGCTGGCGCTCTTTCTAGCTTCTCGCACGGCGCGCATTGCGGGCGTCGATGCCGGGCAGGTGTGGAATCTGTGCGTAGTGGCATTGTTCGCGGCGCTGGTGTGCCAGCGGCTGCTGCTGGTGTTTGTCAACTGGAGCCAGCTGCGCCATCATCCCTCGTGGATGCTGGGGCTGGCCATGATTCATCATCCGCTGCTGGCGGCCGCGGGCGCGCTGGCGGGCGTGGGATCCGCGGTGGCGTATGCACGCTGGCAGCGGCTGCCGCTCTGGACGACGGCCGATGCGCTGGCCGCGCCCGTGGCCCTGGGGTTGGCCTTCGAGCAACTGGGCGCATTGCTGGCCGGCTCGGGGTATGGGACGGAAACTGGAGTGCGCTGGGCAGTGACTTACACCAATCCGTTGGCCGCGCGCTGGAGCGGGACGCCTCTTGGCATTCCGTTGCATCCTGTGCAGGCCTACGCGGCGCTGGCATTTTTCACTCTCTCGGTTTTCCTGCTGGTCTGGTTTCCGGCGAGGCGGCAGCAGGGCGATGTAGCCGGGCTGGGCCTGATAGGGATGGGCGTGGCTGTCTACATCACCGAGCTGTGGCGCGATCCTGAGGGCCGCGGCGCGCTTCTGGGCGGCGCGCTGGATGGGCCGCAGGCGGCAGCGATTGTGCTGGTGCTCGCCGGCGCTCTGGTGCTGCTGGAGCGCACGGGACCGGGCAATGGTCAAGGTTTCCCACCCTTTCGCCAGAAAAAAGGCGAAAGGATGGGGCACGGGACATTTGAAGGGCCACAAGCTAAAGACGAGGCCTCAAATGACTGAACGGCGCACGATCGAAGTGCCCCTGGAGGCTCAAGGGCAGCGGCTCGACCAGTTCCTGACCGCGCAACTGGAGGGCGTTAGCCGCTCACGCGTGCAACTGCTGATGGAGCAGGGCGATGTGCTGGTTAACGGCGAGCGGGAGAAGGCATCCATGAAGCTGCGCGGCGGCGAGCGGATCGCTGTGACCGGCGAACCCCATCCCGCGCCGCTGAAGGCAACGCCGGAAGACATTCCGCTGGACGTGGTGTATGAGGATGCGGACCTGGCGGTGGTGAATAAACCGGCGGGGATGATGGTGCACGCCGGGTCGGGACAGAATGAAGATGCGCGCAGCCGGGGGACGCTGGTGAACGCGCTGCTATACCGGTTCAAGGCTCTTTCATCGACGGGCGGGGAGCTGCGTCCCGGCATTGTCCATCGGCTGGACAAGGATACCAGCGGGCTGATCGTGGTGGCCAAGAACGATCGCACCCACGCGGCGCTGGGAGAGATGTTTGCGAGCCACCGCATCAAGAAGACCTACATCGCGCTAGTGCACGGGGCGGTGGAGCGGGAAAAAGGCACGATCAACGCCGGCGTGGGCCGCGATCCGGTGCGGCGGACGCGCATGACCGCGAGACCGCTGGGCGACGCCCGCACAGCTGTCTCGCACTACGAGGTGGTCAGGCGAATCAGCAATCGCTTTGGCAAGTTCACGCTGCTGCGGGTGCGCATCGAGACCGGCCGGACGCATCAGATCAGGGTACACCTGGCGTCCATCGGTCATCCGGTGGTGGGGGATACGCTGTATGGCGGCGCAGGACAACTTACGGACCAGGTAGCCTCGCAGGCCGCGCAGTCCAAGGCTGCCCGGCGCAAAGCGGAGCCGGAAAAGCTGCGGCTGGGACGGAACTTTCTTCACGCCGCGAAGCTGGAGTTCCCGCATCCGGTGACAGGCAAGATGCTGGAGCTGGAGGCGCCGCTGCCGGAGGAGTTGGCGAGGTTTCTGGGCCGGTTGGATAGTGAGAGTACGACCACCGGTAACGGCTGACGCGCTTGATCGGATCCGGACGGATGCGATGGGGCGGGCGCGGTTGATAAAATGAGGAAGCCATGACCAGAAATCTATTAGGCCTCGTGCTTGCAGGGGCGCTTTCAGCGGCCGCACTGGCAGCGCAGCAACCAGCAACCCCTCCGGCTACCGTGCCAGCGCAATCGCCGACGGCCCAGCCTGCCGAGCAGGCCGATGTGAACGCGCCCACCATCAAACTGGGCGTGAATGAGGTCAACCTCATCTTCACTGTCACGGACAAGCATGGGCACTACATTCCCAACCTGCGGCTGAGCGACTTTGCCCTGGCCGACGACGGGCGTGAGCCGGCCAAGGTGACCTCCTTCCGCCAGCAGATCAACCTGCCTTTGCGCGTGGGCATCGTGATCGACGCCAGCACCTCGATTCGCTCCCGCTTTCAATTCGAGCAGCAATCGGCCACCGAGTTCCTGCTGCAGATACTCAAGGCCAAGAGCGACCGCGCCTTCGTGATGGGCTTCGATGTGACGCCCACGGTGACCCAGGACTGGACCAACAACATCGACGCTCTGGAGACGGGCGTGAATCGGCTGCGGCCTGGTGGCGGCACCGCGATGTTCGACGCCGTTTACACCGCCTGCCGCGACAAGTTGCTGGACGCTTCGCGCGGCCAGGAGCCGGTACGCAAGGCGATTGTGCTGATCTCCGACGGCGACGACAACCAGAGCCGAGTCTACCTGGA
Organism: Occallatibacter sp.; assembly: GCA_052326045.1. Lineage (GTDB taxonomy): Bacteria > Acidobacteriota > Terriglobia > Terriglobales > Acidobacteriaceae > Telmatobacter. The sequence goes on from JBKQRH010000185.1 coordinate 52,808, forward strand.
CGAGGCGATCAAGGAGTGCCAGCGGGCGGAGGCCATTATTTACGCCATCAGCACCAACTGGACGCCTAGCCGCGGCAAGGGCGATGAGGTGCTGGCCCGGATGGCCACGGAAACCGGCGGCCAGGTCTTTTTCCCCCCTTCGGTTGAGGAGATGTCGAACAGCTTCCACAGCATCGAAGAGGAGCTGCGCAGCCAGTACGCTTTGACTTATACGCCAGCGAACTTCAAGTCCGACGGCGCCTTCCGTTCCATCTATCTCTTTTGCAACGACCGGCGCTACCAGGCGCGGGCTCGCAAGGGGTACTTCGCGCCACGACCGTAATTTAGAAACGCCCGGAGACAATGCTCAGTTCGTCGAGGACTGCCTCTATGTGGAAGGGGCGCGGCTGAATACGCGTCCCGTCAAGGCCAGGGGGTATACGCCGCATCGTTAGCTGCGTCCTGCCGCGGAAGCGGATCTTTCCTTTGCTCCTGAGTCTTTCTCCTGTTCTCTCCGTGCCGGCGAAGTAAGCGTTCCGTTTCAGGACAGTCCATGGGTTATTTGTTCTGATTTGGCTCACCGCCAGATTCTTCCCCTTTCTATCTCACCCATTTCTCCCATCACGCGATGAAATAAGAGAAGGCTATTCCGAGAAATCTCCAATCGGGTTGGCGCGCGGCCTGCTGGGTTTCGAGTCTGCCCGCCGGACAAAGCCAGATGGAGTAGATCGGAATCGGCGAAGCCGGGAAAGGCTGTGCGGACTGGGGGAAATGCGGTGATCCGGCAGGCGATATCGTGCGACATCTGCGGAACGGAAAAGAAGCAGACGAACCACTGGTTTGTGGCCTATGACCAGGGTGGGGAACTGCGCGTAAGCGGCTGGAACTCGCGCAACCGGGCGCGTCCAGGGTCGAAGCATCTGTGCGGACAAACCTGCTTGCACAAGCTGGTGGACGACTTCATGGCAAGGGCCGTGGCGGTGCGTGTGCAGCCGGCTGCGGACGAAGACGACGCGGAGGCGCGCGCCGTGGCCGCGGATACCAGCCTGACTTCGAGTGCGGATCATGTGGAAATCGAATCTTCCGCGCGGCTGCTGGCGCCGCCAGTGCCGATCAATCCTCAACGACCGCCTTTCAGGGCGCCGGCTGAACTGGTTACGATGCCGGGAAGACTTCAAGCCGAGGGGCCCGCGCCGGCGCTCGACGAGCCGCCCCGCTATGCGTCGCGCAACTGGCGCGCCGAAGCGTGGAACCGGGAGCGGGTGCGCGCATTGCGCACCGGCGAGCGGCATCCGAATATAGCCGCCCTCCGACGCTCTGGTTCCTGATCGGGGTCAGGAAAATGGGAGGCGGACGTGTGGGTGGACCTGTTGTTGGCTGTTCTTGTTGTGCTTACGTTGATGCCCTTGAGCCGAGCTGGTCGCAAGGGTTCCGGAATTCTCCGTTCCGGGGCGTGTGAAATGCGGTCTATTCTGTTGCCCGTGGGGCCTCGAACAGTGCCAGCAGTCCAGCCTCGTCGAGCACCGGAATCTTGAGTTCGAGGGCTTTGTCGAGTTTGGAGCCGGCTTCTTCTCCGGCTACTACGTAACTTGTCTTGCGGCTGACCGAACCAGCGGTCTTGCCGCCTGCGGCCTCGATTCTTTTCTTGGCTTCATCGCGGGTGAGTGTGTGCAGCGTGCCGGTAAGCACAAAGGTCAATCCCGCCAACTGCGCCGAGCGCTGCTTCTTCTCAGCCTTCATGTACACGCCGGCTTTGTCCAGGTTCTCAATGAGAGCCTTGTTCGCCGGTTGGGCAAAGAATTCCACAATTGCCTGTGAGATGCGGGGGCCAACCTCTTCGACGCGTTCAAGTTCTTCCGCGGTTGCAACGGCCAGCGCATCGATGGAGCCGAACTCTTCTGCCAGCAGTTCGGCGGTTCGTTCGCCGACGAAGCGAATGCCCAAGCCCATCAGCACGCGGGCCAGGCCGGCGCGTTTCGAGCCTTCAATCTCTGTGATCAGCGTGTGCGCAGACTTCTCCGCAAAGCGGTCGAGGCCGGCCAACTGTTCCTCGGTCAGTTTGTAGAGATCGGCTACGCTGCGCACCAGGCCGCGATCGAGCAGTTGCTGCACCACCGCCTCGCCCAGTCCCTCGATATTCATGACCTCGCGGCGGCCGAAGTGGAGCAGGCTTTCGCGCAGCTTGGCCGGGCAGTCCGCGTTGACGCATCGGAAGTCCACTTCGCCCTCGGCGCGGACGACTTCACTCTGGCACTCCGGACAAACTGTTGGGAAAGTGAAGCGGAGCGTTCCGCGGGGATGGTCGGCGTCGTCGATGACCTCCACCACCTTGGGGATCACGTCGCCGCCGCGCTCCACCTTGACTGTATCGCCCAACTTCAGGCCCAGCCGCTCGATGAAATCGGCGTTGTGCAGTGTGGCGCGGCTGACGGTGGTGCCGCCGATGAAGACCGGCGCCAGTTCGGCTACCGGCGTGAGCTTGCCGGTGCGGCCCACCTGCACGGTGATTCCGCGGACCTGGGTTACGCCTGATTTGGCGGTGAACTTGTAGGCAATGGCCCAGCGCGGGGCGCGGCCGGTGTAGCCGAGGCGTTGCTGGGTGGCGTGGGAGTCGACTTTGAGGACCATACCGTCGATTTCGTAGCCAAGGGTGGCGCGTTTGGCCTCGGCTTGATCGATGAACTGCGTCATCTCCTCGACTGAAGCAACAAGTTTGCGATGGGGATTGACGCGGAAGCCGAGGGCTGCCAACGCATCGAGCGTAGCGCGCTGGCCTCGCGGCCAATAGTCGCCTTCGACGAGTAGAAAGTAGGCGTAGAAGTCCAGGCGGCGATCGGCGACGATGCTGGGTTCGAGCGTGCGCAGGGTTCCGGCAGCGGCGTTGCGGGGATTGACGGCCGGGGGCAGTCCTGACTGCTCTCGTTCTTCGTTCAATCGGAGGAAGGCGGCTTCGGGCATGACTGCCTCGCCACGGACTTCGAAGGCCGGCGGCAGGCCAAGCTCCTTCAGTCTCTCCGTGGAGATGGTCAGCGGCACACTGCGGATGGTGCGGATGTTCGAGGTGACGTCCTCGCCGATTTGGCCATCGCCACGCGTTAGACCGAGAACCAGCCTTGAGCCTCCGCCGTCCGCAGGACCGTAGCGCAGCGCCACGCTCAAGCCGTCGAGCTTCAACTCGGTCATGTACTCGACCGGCAGTCCTCCGGCCAGTTCGCGCACACGGGCGTCCCAGGCGGCCAGCTCCTCGGCCGAGTAGACGTTGTCCAGCGAGAGCATGGGCCGCGAGTGGGGCGCCTTCTGGAAGCCTTCGGCCGGCTTGCCCCCTACGCGCTGGGTGGGTGAGTCGGGGGTGAGCAATTCCGGGTGCGCGGCCTCTATCCGTTTGAGCTCGTTCATCAGCGCGTCGTAGGCCGCGTCGGCGATTTCCGGCGCATCGAGGACGTAGTACAGGTGCTCGTGTCGGCGCAGTTCCGCGCGCAACTCCTCGGCGCGCTGAGCCGGAGATGAGCCTGGGTTGGTTCGTTCGCCCATGGGGTGAATTATAGGAGGCCGCGGTGCAGGGTAGTATGGTTGGCAGACCGCTATGGAACCTGTCACCCACTTTCTGACCGCAGCCTGCATCGGCCGGGCGGGGTTGAACCGCAAGACGGCCTACGCCACGCTGGCCGCGGTACTTGCTGCCGAGGCCGCCGACCTGGACGCGCTTTGGTCGTTTGCGGGGCCGGTGGAGGGGCTGAAGCACCACCGAGGCATTACGCACACCTTCATCGCTGTGCCGGTGGTGGCGGCTGCGGCGGTGGGAGTGGTGTGGCTGCTTGACCGCTGGGTGCAGGCGTGGAGAAAGCGCAAGCTGGCCGCGGCGACGCCTCGAACAGTGGACCCAGGTGCGCCTGGCCCAAGATTGCCGCAGCCGGTGCATTGGGGTTGGCTTTACGGCACGGCGCTGATTGCCGCGCTGAGCCACCTGCTGCTGGACTGGACGAACAACTACGGTCTGCGGCCTTTTTTCCCCTTCAACCCGCGCTGGTATGCGGGCAGTTTTGTGTTTATTGCCGAGCCGGCGCTGTGGGCGCTGCTGCTGCCGGCGCTGATTGTTCCCTGGCTGCTGGGTCTGGCGGACGCGGAGATCGGCGCGCGGCGGGCAGCCTTTCGCGGGCGCGGCTGGGCGATCTTCGCGCTGACCGGGATGATCTTGCTGTGGGGTTGGCGCTGGGTGGAGCAGGGGCAGGCGCGAGCGATGGTCGAAAACGCGCAGATCACGACAGCTCCTGTGAAGCGGATGGCTCTGGAACCTTACCGGGTGAATCCCTTCCGCTGGCACGCGATTCTGGAGACGGCTGACTTTTACCAGACGGCCGAGATCAATACCCTAAGCGGCTCGATCGACAGCGACCCTCAGAAGGACGTGATCTTCAAGCCCCGTGCGACCGCGGCCACAGAGGCTGCCAAGCGTACGCTGCTGGGGCAGGTTTATCTCGACTGGGGGACGTGGGCCGTGGTGCGCGAAGTAGGCCAGGAGCCGGTGGCCGGGATGGCGCCGCCTCAACTGCCGCCCAACCGCCAGTGGACCACGGTCGAGTTCACCGATCTGCGCTGGGACTACTCCTATCTGGGTGCGGGCAGGGTCAAAGCCCGGAATCCGCTTGCCGGTTGGGTATATATCGTGGATGGCCGTGACGATGCGGGCGAGGCGATGAACGGGCGGGAGCAGCGGTAGGCTGTTTTACTCCGTGTGGAAATAATTGTTCGCCCGGTGAATCGATTCAGGTTGACCCGGTGGCCTGTGGACCCCAAAATGAAAAGAGTGACGTTGTCTCTGTCCCGGTCAAGTGCCGGAATGCTTTCCCCGGGAGATGACCCCAAGAACCGAAGAGCCTGAGGTGTTCATGCCTGCTTATCTGCTTTTGCTTGTGGCTGTGTTGAGCCGTGTGCTGCCCCATGCGGGGTGGTGGAACTTTACCGCGGTGGGCGGCGCCCTGCTCTACTTTGGCGCGCGGCGCCCCTGGCGGGAGATGCTCGCTCCGCTGGCCGTGCTCATGGCCACCGATTACTTCCTCACTGTCTATAGCTACCACTACGCCTTTGCCTGGCAGCTCTACGCGGCCACCTGGGCGTGGTACGGAATGGCCATGGTGCTGGGGATGATTCTGCTGCGGGCGCGGACGACCGTTGTGCGGGTGGCGGCGGGCGCCCTGCTGGGGCCGACCTCGTTCTTCGTGCTCTCAAATTATGCGGTCTGGGCGAGCGGCTGGATATATCCGCGCACGCTGGCGGGACTGGGCGCTTGCTATGTGGCTGGGCTGCCCTTCTATCGCAACGATCTGGCTTCGACGGCTATCGTTGCCGGGCTGGCGTTCGGGGTTCCGGTGCTGGTGCGGCGAAAGAGCGCGGCGCAGGCGCAGACGGCGCTGGCGGGGAAGTAGCCGCTCAGCGGTCCCCGTTCGGATTCCATTTAGGTGCGTGGACGAGGCGTGAGCGCCGTCTGCGCGCAGCCCTCAATGCTCTTGCGAGAGAAGCTTCGTATAGCTTGTGTTCAGCGCGTTTTCGATTTCGCGCATCTCCAAACCCCTTATCTTCGCTGACAGAATGATCCGTTTTCCGCTCTCGAATTCAGCATCGGAGAGCTTGCCCTGAGCCACCACTCGTTCAAGAAAGACGTTCATTTCGTGCCGTTCCGCCAGGTTCCGTTCCAGGATCGTGCTGTTGAAGCTCTGTATCGCGTAGAGAGTAGCGTATCGCTTCACCTCGTCATAGCTCATGTAGGCGATTGCGCCCGTGGATGATGCGGCAGCCCACGCGGAGTCGTGAAGAAAGACGTTCGTCCACACAAAACTTCCAATGGGCTTCTCGGGACGGCCGTGCTGCGCGTCGTCCACCAGGCTGAGAATCTCGTCCAGGCGCTTCTCTTCCGCGGGCAGCGCGTTGAGTTGCCGGAGCACATCCTGCTGATTGGCGCGAACCTCCTGAAAGATGTTCTCCCTCGCGTCCCGCGCCAGATGCCGGTGATGCACCCATTCGGCCGTAGATTCCAGGCCAAGCGCGATCAGCAGGCCGATGGTGATGGCCAGCAGATGCACCATGAATTCCTTGACTGAGTGGATTGGGCCATGAGGAGGATGAACCTCCATAAGTTTGCTCCTTCCGGGTTTCGGCGGGCTTGGCGGCTGGACTTGCCCGCGACAGGAATTGTAATCGGGTCCGCACTGGAATTGAAAGCAGGAAGGTCCAGGGAAACGAGCCGGAAGACCTCTCAGCCTTCCAGCTTCCCGGCGCGCTTTTTCCGCATCCACCACCAGGCAAAGCCCACAATCGCCAGGCCGCCTACGACGGCCAGCAAGGCCAGCCGGTGGTGCGCCACCACATCCACCGCTCCCGGCCCCAGCTTGAGCACCAGCATGGAAAGCACCAGCCAGCGGACCATGCGGCCACAAAAGATGGCCAGCATGAACGGCGCGACCCGCATCTCAAACACACCGGCGGTAAGGACAAAGGCCTTCCAGGGCGTGGGAGGGGGCAGCATGGAGGGAATCATCATAGCCAGGAACTCCTGGCGCTCGAAGCGGGTGCGCATGCGCTCATAGCGTTCGCGGTTGACGCGCTTGAGCAGGAAGAGTTCGCCGCCTACCCGGCCCAGCCAGTAGGGAAGCAGGCCGCCGATCGCCGAGCCCGTGGCGGCCAGCAGGCAATAGAGCCAGAAGTGGCTCTTGTCATTCCACACGGCAACGGCCAGAATCGCATCCGTGGGGACGGGAATGCTCGACGAGTCCAGCAGCGCGACCGCGCCCACGCCCCAAAAGCCCAGCTTGGCCAGGGCCGGCAGCAGCACGAGATGCCATTTGGCCATGATTCGAGCTAGAAACGACTTCAAACGGGTCCCCTTCCGGCTGGTAATCCGTCTTAACGATCAGGAACCATTGTACGGGCCGGGGCGTTGGAGCGGTTTTCCAATTTGCTTGGGCTTGCGGGCTTCGTGCAGGTAGATTTTTCTTCCACCCCATCGACGAAGGCCAGTCGCTGGGGACCCCCGGGGTTGAGGAAAAAACCATTTGAGTGCGATGGTTCCGGTTGAGAGTCACTGGAAAACCGCTGTAGCGCACGGACATCGGCGGAATGAGAGAATGGATAGAAAGGACTCGAAACGGAGCCGGTGGGCGGGTGTGCGCTCAGGGAGGCTCCCGCGGACCGAATGCCCTCCAGCGAAGCGCCAACCAATGTGAACGAGCCCGGCGGGCCAGACGAGACGAGCCTGGAGACCGGCAGCTCCAGCCAAAGCAGTCCGGCTGCGGGCGAGGAGTTGCGCGAGCCGGAGCCAGAGTCCGAGCCGCGGGTGGGCCGGAGTTCGCGCTGGGTGGATTACGATACCCACGAGCTGCTGGAGATGATCAGCGATCTCGAAGATGAGCGGCGCTGGGCGCGGCTGCGTGAGGGGTTCTGGATCGCCATCCTCATCCACCTGGCGGTGCTATCCGCGGTTACGTGGATTCCGAAGTATGTGTTCAAGGTGCCGCAGGTGGTCGATTCGACCAACGCGATTAAACAGCACAAGGATTTCACCTATCTGGACACTCCCTGGCAGTTGCCACCCAAGCCCATCGTCAAGCCGGTTCCATTGGAGCATCCGCTGATCGACAAGCAGACGCTGGAGGCGATGAAGCGGGAGACGCCGCCTCCCGCACCGGCCCCCGCGCCACAGCCGGCCCCGCCGGCTCCCGTTCAGCCCACGCAACCCATTACGCCTACTCCGGAGTCGCAGCTTGAGGCGCCCCGTCCGGCGGCGGTGCCGGCCCGGCCCAACTTCGCCATGGGCTCGCAAAATCCGGCCGACCAGTTGCGGGAAGCCATGAAGGGCGCGGCGCGCAACTCAGGACAGGGCGCGGGCAATCTGCCTTCTGGTGGACTGGCTCGTCATCCTGGCGCGGGCACAGGTGGCACTGAGATTCTGTCCGACACCCAGGGCGTGGACTTCAGCGCATGGCTTCAGCGCTGGCATTGGGAGACGGAGCACACCTGGGACCCGCTGATTCCGGACGAGGTAAATCCGCCGATTCTGAAGTCGGGCATGGTGGTGATTCGCTTCAAGGTTCTGCCCAACGGGCGGCTGATGGATGGAAGCCTGGTGCTGGAAGGCCGCTCCGGCGACGTGGCCCTGGACCGAGCCGCCTGGGGCGCGCTTACCGGCTCGAACTATCCGCCGTTGCCCAGGGATTTCCACGGACCGTACCTGGAGTTGCGGGCATTCTTCCTTTACAACATGGAACTGCGGTAGGCGAAAGGAGCGGGAGCGGTAAGTTCGCTGAATGGCTTCCGGCTTCGCTGGTGGCTCGATTCAGATCGTTCTTGCCATTTTCAACCGCGTGGGCTCCGCGATAGAATTTTGCTGTGCGCCATGTTTAGCCGTTCCGCAGTCCGAATTTCCTCGACGCCTCTGCTCAGGCGCTTTCGCCGCGGCCGGCGCGACCGTGGACGCCGCCCCTCCCGCTGAGTAATCTATCCGGTTGAAATCTATTCAGGACTGCCGCGGACTGTGTGCCGTGCAATCCGGCAGAGTCTCCGCACAGCGGAGCATCCGGCGTTGGAATTCATAGACCCATCCGCCGAGGCGCGGATAGAAAGGCTTTCCCATGATGAACAGCTTCGACAGCAAGTCTACGCTCACCTCCGGCAACCGTGCCTATACCATCTATCGTCTGCCGGCGCTCGCGGTGCGCGGCTTCAACCTGAGCCGGCTGCCTTTCAGCCTGAGGATTCTGCTGGAAAACCTTTTGCGCCGCGAGGATGGCGTGAATGTGACGGCCGGGGACATCGAGTTTCTGGCCAAATGGGAGGCCAAGGCCGAGCCTAGCCGGGAGATCGCCTACATGCCGGCACGGGTGCTGATGCAGGACTTTACCGGCGTACCGGCGATCGTCGATCTGGCCGCCATGCGCGACGCCATCAAGATGCTGGGCGGCGACCCGGAGCGGGTGAATCCGCTGGTTCCCGCAGAACTGGTCATTGACCACTCGGTGCAGGTGGACGAATTCGGAACGGCGGGGGCTTACGACGCCAATGCGCTGCTCGAGTTCCAGCGCAACCGCGAGCGCTATGCCTTTTTGAAGTGGGGGCAGACGGCCTTCCGCAACTTCTCGGCCGTGCCGCCGGGGATGGGTATCTGCCACCAGGTGAATCTGGAATATCTGGCGCGCGTGGTGTTCACCGCGGAGGTTGACGGCGAGCGGCGCGGGGTCCCCAACGACGGGTCTTCGTCGTTGAGGTGCCTAGCGTATCCCGACACGCTGGTGGGCACCGACTCCCACACCACCATGATCAACGGCCTGGGCGTGCTGGGCTGGGGGGTGGGCGGCATCGAGGCCGAGGCGGCCATGCTGGGCCAGGCTGTCTCCATGCTGGTGCCGCAGGTGGTGGGCCTCAAGCTGACCGGCAAGCTGAGGGAGGGCGCGACGGCCACCGATCTGGTGTTGACCGTAACCCAGGCGCTGCGCAAGCTGGGTGTGGTGGGCAAGTTTGTGGAGTTCTACGGACCCGGCGTTGCCGCGCTCCCGCTGGCCGACCGGGCGACGATCAGCAATATGGCTCCTGAGTACGGGGCTACTTGCGGCATCTTCCCGGTGGACGCCGAGACGCTGCGTTACCTCCGCCTGACGGGCCGCAGCGAGGAGCAGATTGCGCTGGTCGAGGCCTACTACAAGGAGCAGGAGTTGTTCCAGACGGCCACGACGCCGGAAGCCGAGTACACGCAGACGCTGGAATTGGACCTGAATGCGGTCGAGCCCAGCGTGGCCGGGCCCAGGCGCCCCCAGGACCGCGTGCTACTGAAGGACGCGGCGGCCAACTTTGCGCAGCAGTTGCCCAGCCTGCTGGCGCCAGCGGCTAAGCCGCTGGGGGCGCGTGCGGCGGCCGCGTGGCAGCGCGGAGCAGTGACGGATACGGCTCTTGCCCGGAAGGAGTCGGTTTCTTCGGTCGCTGCAGTGCCCAATACCGTAAAGGCCAGGTTCGGCGTCGATCCAGACAAGTATCTCGATCACGGCTCGGTGGTGATTGCGGCCATCACCAGTTGCACCAACACTTCGAATCCCTCGGTGATGGTGGCCGCGGGGATTCTGGCGAAAAAGGCCGTCATGAAAGGGCTGACCGTGCCGCCTTGGGTGAAGACGTCTCTGGCGCCGGGGTCGCGGGTGGTGACGGACTACTACACGAAGACCGGCCTGCTGCCCTATCTCGAAAAGCTGCGCTTCAACGTGGTGGGCTACGGCTGTACAACTTGTATTGGCAACTCCGGGCCGCTGCCCGCCGACGTTTCCAGGAGCATTGAAGAGCACGGGCTGGTTGCGGTGAGCGTGCTCAGCGGCAACCGCAACTTCGAGGGCAGGGTGAATCTGGACGTGCGGGCCAATTACCTGATGAGCCCGCCCCTGGTGGTGGCCTATGCGCTGGCTGGCAAGATCGGCCACAACTTCGAGACCGATTCGTTAGGGACTGACCAAGCCGGCCAGCCCGTCTATCTCAAAGACATTTGGCCCACTCAGCAGGAGGTGTCCGAGGCCATTGAAAAGGGATTATCCAGCGAGAGCTTCCGCCGGGAGTACGCCACCGTAAGCCTGGGCGACGCAAACTGGCAGGGCCTGCGCTTTCCCACCGGCGGCGTCTACCAGTGGGAGCCGGACTCAACCTACATCCGCAAAGCGCCATACTTTGACGTCATAACTCCGATTCCCGCGCCGGTTAGAGACATTTTGGGCGCGCGAGTTTTGGCCGTGCTGGGCGACTCTGTGACTACCGACCACATTTCGCCTGCGGGGTCCATTAAGGCGAACGGCCCGGCAGGGAAGTATCTGGCGGCTCACGGCGTAAAGCAGGCAGACTTCAACAGCTACGGCTCGCGGCGCGGCAACCATGAAGTCATGGTCCGCGGAACCTTCGCCAATGTGCGGCTGCGTAACAAGCTCGCGCCCGGCACCGAGGGCGGCGTCACGCGCCTGCTTCCCGAGGGCGAGGGAATGTCCATCTTCGACGCCAGCCAGAAGTACGCCGAGCGCGGCGTGCCTCTGATCATTCTGGCCGGCAAGGAGTACGGCTCCGGCTCCTCGCGCGACTGGGCTGCCAAGGGACCCAAGCTGCTGGGCGTGCGCGCGGTCATCGCCGAAAGCTTCGAGCGCATTCACCGCTCGAATCTTGTCGGCATGGGCATTCTGCCCCTGCAATTCGCCGACGGCCAGAACGTCGCTTCGCTCGGCCTGACAGGCGAAGAGGTTTACGACTTCACAGGGCTGGCAGCGCTCTTGGCCGGCAAGTTTGCTTCGGGCAAGACGCTCGAAGTGAAGGCCACGGCCGCCGATGGAACGGTGAAGCAGTTCGCCGCCACGGTCCGCATCGACACGCCGCGGGAGGTCGAGTACTTCGAGCACGGCGGCATCTTGCAGTATGTCCTGCGGTACTTGGCTGCAAAGTAAGCGGCAATCTTGAAATTGTGAAAGGAGTAGCCGGGTTGCCTTCCTTCGGAAGCAACCCGGCTTTTCAGTTGTTGCAATTTCGGTCTATCGGGGTATTCTTGGAGGTCGATAGGAAGTCGTTGGGAGGCGCGATGAACGAATCCGCCGGACAAGAAACGAAGCGGGGATTGAACCTGAGCAAGCAGGGCGCCAAGATGCCGTTCTTGGTTCTGGCCATCTTTTGGGATAGGCTACTGTTCCTGCTGACATTCAGTCTCGTGATGATGGGTATGTCCTCGCCTCTGGTCATTTTAATTTTTCTTGCTTCCAGAGACGGCCGTTTGGAAAGACTTGGGCTGCCGATTGTGCTGATGATTCTGTCTATGCCGGCCGTGTTTCTGTGCACTTTTATCGTGACCTTCCTCATCCTGCTCCGGCGCAGGCTGAAGACGGGGAGTTTTCTTCTTCCGCGGGAAAGACTGAATGAGAGGGTTGCGCGCAGCCTAAAGCCACAACCGCTGCGGAAAAGAATAACAATTGCCGCCCTTTATTGGTTCTTTGCTATCGGCGAGACCTACGTTGCAGTGATTAACCAGCATCATCCGCAATTTAATTGGGGGCTTGCAGCTTTCATATGGCTCGTTGCGGTCTTCTTCACCGTAGATGTATTCAGACCCTTTGCGCGGAAACGAGTTCTTCCCGCTACGCCGAAAGAGCCGCAGACCCCGCCGGTAGATGAGAGCCGGTAGCTGGAGACGGCGAGTTTTTCAACAGAGATAAGCTCAGCATCGTTGCCCGGCGGTTCCTGCGAATCTGCGTCGGTTGGTGTGCAATGGCCGGTAAGAACTGTTACAGACCGGAAGAGTCCGAATCGGCTTGGCCGGTAGCGGAAGACTGTTTCTGGCGTTCCCTATAGAGCACGCCATTCAGTTCCGCGCCCAGCAGTGCGCTGAAGGACGTGATGTAGAGCCAGACCAGGGTGGCGATGCCGGCGCCAAAAGGGCCGTAGAACATCGAATAATTGGCAATCCGCGTGACATAGAAGCCGAAGGCCAGCGTAGCCAGGAACCAGCCGAGCGCCGAAGCGATTGCGCCGGGAACCACTTTGGACCAATGCTCCTTGCGCTTGGTGCCGAAGTGGTACAAGGCGCTGAGGACCGTGATGCTGGTGACCAGGGCCAGCGCCCAACGCGCCATCCGCCAGAAGAGCAGCACGATGTAGCGCAGCTCGTGGCGAGCGTTGTCGATCATCCACGCCTCGATTTGGCGGCCGAAGACCAGCACCAGGGTGGCCAGCGCCAGCGGAACCAACGCGATGAATATCAGAAGCAGAGCCCGGGCCCGCCGCTCCCAAAAGCCCCATTCCTCGCGGGGCAACCGGTAGGCGCGGCGAAAGCCCTCCATCAGCGACAGCATCACGCCGAGAGCGGCAAAGACGCTGAGGCCGGTGCCGGACAAGACCAATTGCGCGGAGAGAATGCGGCGGGTATGAAGCGAATACTGGAGCAAGTCCATCGAATCGGCGGGCAGAAATTGCTCGAAGGCGGCGCGCACCTCTCCCACCAGCGTGGTCCCTTCCGGCGCCTGGGCCAGCAGCGTGGTAAGGACCACCAGCGCGGGGAACAGCATGAGCATGCCGGAGTACGCGGCGGCCTTGGCGGTGTTGAGCACGTCGTGCTCAAGAACCAGCCAGAGGGTCTTCCGGAAGTGGCGAATAAACGGGGTCATACTCCTCACACGCAAGAGTAGAGCATCGAGCCGGCTGCTGCGAACCTCCCGCCTCGCTTAGTGGATCATGACCACGTTCATGCTCCAGGGAGTCAGGGTTAAAGTCAGCGGCAGGGACGGCGAACTGATATTGGTGGTGGTTGGCGAGGCCCAGGTGCTGGTCCCGTCCGGGTCCGGCGGAGTCCCCGTCGGCGAACCCGACAGGTCGTAGATGGCCTTGTCGTAGGTCTCGACGGTTACGGTTGTAGCAGTGGCTGGCTGCGGAACAGTGATCACAACCGGCTCGCTCGTGGTTTGGTTCCGGTTGAACACCACCACCGCCGTACCACCGCTGTTGGTTGCCGCATACGCGACTACATCCGTCGTATCGCCGGCCACGCTCGCGCTCAGCACGTTTTCGCCGGTAACGGCCACGTTGCTGAAAAGCTCGAACGCGCGCGCGGTGGGAGACATGGCGCCGACGGGACCCGCGCCCGGACAATCGCTATCGGAAGGTCCATCGGAGAAGACATTGTAGGCCCCGAAATCCTGCCATCCATAAAGCGAAGCACCGTCGTTTCCGGCTTGGCCGTTGCAATTGCCGAAGCCAATCCACCAGGTCAGGCGCGAGACTCCATCGTTCATCATCTCGCCCAGTACCTGACCGGCGTACAAGCCCTGGGTAATCGACCAGCTTTGCTTGCCCGGATTGCTATAAGGCCCCCCGATCTCGCCCACGTATATGGGCGTGTTGGGGATTCCCCACTTCGCCAGCTCCGACTCGATGGTCTTCATGTTCGTGGTCAAATCCTGCGCCGCCTGCTGCACCAGGAAGGTATCGCTTTCCTCGCCCGGCGTCTCCGGATAGTAGTGGTATTCGACGAAATCATAGGAGCCCTTGGCGCCGGACATCACATCCTCATCCCAAGGAGCATAGTCCGGCTCGATGACGACACCCACCAGCGTGCTCGGAGAAGCCGCTTTGATCAGGTCATAGTAGCCGCTGGTTCCCGCGACCGCGCCGGCATAGGTGGTAGGATCGTGCTGTTTGGAGTGCAGATCGTATTCCCAGGTCCCGTATTCCTCGTTGCCCACCGTCATATGACTCACGGTGACGCCGAGGGTCAGCGCGTTGGCCACCCATGCCTGGGCCTCGCTTGGTTCGCCGCCCCCACTGCAGGCTGTATTGGAGCCGTAATTTGCCGTGAGCGCCACGTCGAGGCCCGCTGGAACGGCTAGGTCGTTGACGAAATTCGAAAAAGTGGCATTCGAATCCGAATAGCCGCTATCGCACAGAAAATTGGTCGCCCAGTGGTAGAGGTCGGAATCCGATCCGCCCGGCCAACGAACCGCCTTGATGCCGGCTGCCGCGAACGCGGGCACAATTGCGGAGGTGGTCGGGTCGTACCAGACGGCCATGTTCATTCCCAGAATCTGGTCGGTCACAGCCAGGGAAGTGCTCGGCTGGCTCACTGTTACCGTGCTCGGCGCAGTAACCGTAACCGTAACCGTCTGCGTGACCGCCGTCCCGCTGGAAGGGGTAACCGTGAGGGTATAGATGGTGGTCGTCGCGGGGCTGACGCTCACCGCTACCCCGCTGGTAACGGCGAGATTGCCCGGAGTGATCACGCCAGTGCCGTTCACGAAGACCCCCGTCAGACTAGCGTTTTCTCCTTGCGCAATGGTCGTTGGATTCGCTGTGAAGCTGGTAATCCACGGCAAGGAAGAATCCACGGTGACGGTCACTGTCTGCGTGACCGCGCTCCCAGCAGAATTGGTCACCGTAAGGTTATAGGTCGCGGTCGCTGACGGACTGACGCTGACCGGCGTTCCGCTGGTGACGGAAAGATTGCCCGGAGTGATCACGCCGGCGCCATTGGCGAAGACCGCCGTCAGGCTGGAGCTTTCTCCCGGAGCAACTGTCGCCGGATTCGCCGTGAAACTGGTGATCGACGGCGCGGCAACCACGGTTACCGTAACCGTCTGCGTGACAGCCACTCCACTGGAAGGAGTAACCGTGAGCGTATAGGTGGTGGTCGTCGCGGGGCTGACGCTCACCGGTGTTCCGCTGGTGACGGCGAGATTGCCCGGAGTGATCACGCCAGCGCCGTTCACGAAGATCCCCGTCAGACTGGAGCTTCCTCCTGCCGTGATCGTCGCTGGACTCGCTACGAAACTGGTGATCGATGGCGCGGGAGCCGACGAGCCGCCACAGCCAGCCAGGCCTGCCAAACCGAGGCTGAGAGCCATGGCCCACGTTGCGTGAACAAGAAGCCGATTCATTATATTTCCAGTGTGCAACAGAATTGAGAACCGATCTTCAAGTAAATAAT
This sequence comes from Occallatibacter sp., assembly GCA_052326045.1. Classification (GTDB taxonomy): domain Bacteria; phylum Acidobacteriota; class Terriglobia; order Terriglobales; family Acidobacteriaceae; genus Telmatobacter. Next base: position 68,256 of record JBKQRH010000185.1, read on the forward strand.
AAGGCCTCCTGAGCAGAATCGGTGGGCAAATTCCGGTTCGGGGAGCCTTCCTGGTGCGGCTTGCGCCGCGCTGGTTGATTTTCAAGAACCAATGGATAACTTGATGTCAAGGGCAATCACGAGTTGCCCGCCGCGCCCATTCAAAACAGCCAGATCCGCATTTCCTTGACCTGTCCGGAGATTCGTTAATGTTGCCTGACTCCGCCTCCGGGCAGGTACACTGTCTGCTGACAGGAGATTCACCATGCAAACGCGGATTCAGGGCACGACTATGCCCGTGCTTGAAGTGCAGCTTAACCCCAACGAGAGCGTGTTTTCAGAGAGCGGGGAGCTGTCGTGGATGACGGCTTCGATCCAGATGACGACGCATACGCAAATGGGCGGAGGCGGCGGGTTGTTCGGCGTGCTGAAGCGGGTGGCCGGGGGCGGCAGCCTGTTCATGACCGAGTACCGGGCCAACCAGTATCCCGGCGAGGTGGCGTTTGCAACCAAGGTGCCGGGACACATTGTGCCGGTGCAACTGGGGCAGGGGGCCGAGTACATGGTTCACCGGCACGGGTTTCTCTGCGCCACCGATGGGGTGACGATCGGGGTGGGCTTCCAGCAGTCGCTGGGCGCGGGGATCTTTGGCGGCAACGGCTTCATGTTGCAGAGGGTGGGCGGCCAGGGAACGGCGTGGCTGGAGCTTTCCGGCGAACTGATTATGAAAAACCTGGCTGCGGGGGAGACGCTGCTGGTGCATCCGGGGCATGTGGGGGCATTCCAGGCGTCGGTGGGGTTCCAGATCACCATGGTTCCAGGGATCAAAAATGCGATTTTTGGCGGGGACGGGATTTTTCTGGCGGTGCTGACGGGACCGGGGCAGGTGTGGCTGCAGACGCTGCCGATTTCGCGGCTGGCACACCAGATCAGCGAGTACCTGCCGCGGACAGAAGGGCGAGATGTGAGAACCGCTGCCGGCGGCGCGCTGCTGGGCGGGATTGTGGGGTCGATTCTGGGTGGGGACAAGTAGGGGGATCAGCGCATGACTCAGTCTTCCGCAAACCCGCGCACTCTTCGCAGCGACATTGTCTTCGCGTTCACCCTTGCCCTGGCTTGCGCCTTGGCGTGGGTTGTGCGCGATGTGCTGATGCTGCTGTATGTTAGCGCGCTGTTTGCCGTGGTGCTGACGCCCGTGGTGCGGTCTACCTCCAGCCTTCGGATTGGGCGCTGGCAACCATTCAAGGGTTCAGCCATTCTTTTCCTCCTGCTGGCGGTGGCCGCCGCGCTTACCGCGTTCGGCTTCCTCGCTCTACCGCCGGTGATCCGGGACTTGCAGGAGTTCGGCAGGGAGATGCCAGTACGCTTGCCCGACCTTCTGGAGAAGTTTAAGAAGATTCCCTTCGCCGACCAGTTGAATACGGACGAGATCAGTTTGCGGGTTCAGAATTTCGCCGGCCAGGCGGCGACTTATCTGCTGCTCTCGATCCGGGATTGGGCGGGTAACTTATTTGATATTGTCATGGGCCTGATCCTTACTGTGTATTTCATTCTGGAAGGCGACCAAGCCTACCGCTGGTTCCTTTCGTTTTTCCCGCCAGAAAGCCGCGACCGGCTTGACAAGAGCCTGCGGCGGGCAGAGATCCGCATGGGCAAATGGCTGCTTGGCCAGGGCAGCCTTATGCTCATCCTTGGAGTTGCCAGCACGACTGTCTATCTCGTCCTGCACGTTCGCTATGCTTACGCACTGGGCGTACTGACCGGATTGCTCAACATCATTCCCGTGCTGGGCGCGGCTATCTGCATCGCGCTGGCCTTGCTGGTGGCAGCGATCGACTCGTGGGGTAGAGTGCTGGGTATTGCGGTCTTTTACCTGGTTTACCTACAGGTTGAAAACTCATACCTGACTCCGCGGATTATGAAGAGCAGCGTAAACCTTCCTGGCCTGGCTATTCTGGTAGCCCTGCTGCTTGGGTTCGCGCTGGAAGGCGTTCCGGGAGCCTTGGTCTCGGTCCCCACCGCGGTATTGGTTACCGTGCTGCTGGACGAATATCTCGTCCACAAGGATGCCGCATGAGCGTTGCGGAGGCCGGGCGGTTGTGATTGGAGGTTCACCACGCTCACGACAGAAAGAAGAGAGAAGTTGCAAGCGTGGGGCGCAGCGCTTACGGGTGAAGGGGTGTATCAGCGGCCACGGCGACGGTGAACGTCATGCCGGGCTTGATCTCGGCATCGTAGCCGTGAATCGCAAGGCTTGCGAGCCCCGCAATTGGAACGAGCAAGAACATCCTCGATTTGTATCGGTCTGCTCCCTCGATGGTTTCGCCGCCTCTCAGCGGAATTTGGATTCCCCGCACAGTGAGCGAATGGACCTCGAAGGCCATGTCGCCCGGTATGCCGGCGATTCCGGCGCGATCTACCTGGGTGATGGTGGCATCGACTGGGGTTCCCTTGGGGACTAAGACGGCATCGCCGAATTTGACGTCCTGGTCGAGCAAGAGGCTGATGCTGTCGCCTACCTGCGCGGTCTTCGAGTTGACGGTCGAGTTGGTGACCAGATGGAGACGGGTTTTGGCATGGAGCACTCCATCGACAGCGAGAGGTAGAGGCAGCACAGGCGTGGTAGGGCCTTTCACGACGTAATTGGCGCGGGTGATCAGGCTGTGTATCATGTTCGGAGCCTGGGCGATGGCCTGTAGTTGCGTGGTGGCGTGGATGGGGATAGGCCCGGTGTAGCGCCGGGACTCGGTGGTCGGAGCCCAGCCGTTGGTGGTGTAGTAGATGACCGCATAATGTGTGGCGCAATTGATGCGTACAGTAGTATCTGGCGCCACTACGCCCGGCTTGACGGAAAAGGTCGGCTGGGTAGTGTAGGCGATGACCGGCCTGGTGTTTTGCTGGGCGTTGTCCATGGCTTGTTGCATGGCTTGTTGCATGGCTTGCTGCGCTTGCTGGGAGGCCTGCTGCATATCCTGCACAGCCTGCTGTGTGGCCTGCTGATTGATCTGCATGGCCTGTTGCATGGCTTGTTGCGCGGCCATCGTTCCGGGGTCCTGGCCGAGCGCGGTAACCGAACCACAGGCGAAAAAAGAACCAAGGATTAACGCGAGAAGAGCGGCTTTCATCTTCATACTCCCAATGTTGGATTGGGATCCCTGTTACATTCGACCCAAGAATTCAGGGAAAGTTATGTCGATTTCAAAGTTATCTTGAAGAGACTGCGCCTTTGATTCCAGCATCCACCGCTGTTTTCATGACGCCGCAGTTGGAAAAGAAGCGGACCAGGCTGGCGGTGAGCGGTTCGCCGGCCTCGGACGCAAGACGTGGGGCGCTGGGGTTTGCGGCGGCTATGCGCAGTTCGCCGGCGCCCTGGGCGTCGAGGATGAGGGCGGTGAGTTTGCGGGCCAGTTCGAGCGGGAAGCTTTCGGCGACGAAGACCAATTTGCCGCGGGTGGTGATGAGGACGGGGCCTTCATTGGTGGAGTAGACCTGCTCGTCGACGCCCGCGGGTGTGGAGAGCTGGGCGTCGAGGTCGGGCTTGAGGCCGGAGTATTTGCGGCCCAGGTCGTCAGCGTAGAGTTGGGCGAAGGCCTGGGCGGAGGCGGTATTCTTCCACGCCGACAGGTAGAAAAGGGCGAGTGAGCTTGTGCCGGCCTGCTCGACCGGGGTCCCCACGGAATCGGGGTCCCCGGCGAGCGATCTTTGCTCGCTGGGGTGAACAGACGGGTCTTTGTCCGTGGGGTGGTGGTCGGCCTGGGTTTTGGCGCTGAGGCGCTGGCCGGCCCAGTAGATGCCTCCATCCCAGGCGGAAGTCAGGTTGCGGGCGGCAGCATCGCCGCCGAATATCTCGGCGAGAATGTGCAGATCAAGCTGGCCGACCTGGCCGATGTCGTAGGGCTTGTAGAGCTTGTCGACGAGGGGATGAATGTCGGGCAGCAGCGGCACGGCGGGGAGGTGGCGTTTCTCGTATTCGAGGGGGTTGATGATCTCCCAGGATGAGGTGGGGGGGCGGTCCATGGCGCCTGCGAAGGCGGCGGCCTGGCCCTGGTCCATCCACACGTCCTGCTCGAAGCTGAGACCCTCGCGATAGGGGAAGAGGAGCGACTCGGAGAGCAGGATGGGAGCGCGGGCGAGGATCGGAGAACTGTCCGAGGCGGACATTTGCCGCTTGGCGAATTCCATGATCTCGGGATCCTTGATGAGGCTCTTGCCCATGGGCTTGAGGATGTAGTCCATCATGACGGCGGTCGCTTGGCCCTCGACGACGGCGTCGCGGGCCGTGTCCATCTCGTCTTTGGCGATGTGATCGGTGTCGCCGGAGGCGTTGAGGGAGACATCTTCGGGGGTCTGGTCGCTCCATTTCTCAAGATCGGAATGCTGGTCCTGGAGGGCATGGGTGAGCTCGTGAGCGAGGACGGGCTTTTGCTCTTCGATGCTGACCCAGTCGAGCATGTTGACGGTCTTGGTTTTGGAGTCGTAGAAGGCTTCGACCTGTTCGGTGAGGAGCGCGAGGAGAAATGGCTTGAGGGCGAAGTCGCGGTCGAGGAGGCCGAACTTCTTGAGGACGATTTCGCTGCGTTGGAGGCGCTTGGCGCTTTCGTCTTCGTCGAATTTCTGTTTCATGTAGCTTTCGACGGCGGCGCGGCTGATGATCTGGCGCTTGACGGCGCTCTCGATGGGCAGGCCGGTCTCCTGCGAGGAGAACTTGAGCAGTTCATCGACGAGCGAGAAGAGCTGGCGGGCCTGTTCAGGGGTAATGTGGGTTTGGGCCTTGCCGGGGGATGTGGCCGGAGTCTGGTCCTGGGGCTGGGGGGTGGGAGCGGGCGGTTGTTGCGCTGGGGCTGCCGTTACCGCAGCCAGGCAGAACGCCGCCAAAAGCACAAATCTTTGGGTCCATTTGGGCCAGCCAGTTTCCACAAATGCGTGCTGCTTCGTCATCGACTCTCCATGCTGCCCAAGCTCCAGAGTCCGGGGCCGGGGCGCCTGCATCTTCTTCCAAGGCTATAATTAAGAGGCGGCCTGGCGCGAGGTTTGGGGTAGAAATTTCGCGCCAGGCCGAAGAAAAGTTCCCCTATGACTGAAACCGGTCTTGGACAAACGATTCAAGCCACGGCTCTGGCTTTGATGCTTGAATCCGCGCATACGCAACACGAGCTTGCCGTCTATCGCGGCGCGCTCACGCCCCGGGAGTTGGACGCGCCCGAAGAGGAAATAGCGGCGCTGGTTTCAGGAGCCGCGATCCACGACCTGGGCTGGTTGAGGCGCGTGGCGGTGCGCGGGGAAGACCGCTTTCGCTGGCTGAGCGGGATGGTGACCAACACGGTCAACGACCTGTTTCCCAACACCGGGGCATGGAATCTTGTATTGAATGCGCAGGGGCGGATTCAGGGTGACCTGACGGTCTGGCGGGAAGGCGAAGAGCTTTCACCCCAGCGGCGAAACCCTGCCGCCGACGCGCCAGGAAACTCAGATCGCGTCGAAGATCGTCTCTTGGGGACTCCTTTCGCTGGGGAATCCGGGCTGGAACTGGAGATTTCGGCCGACCAGTACGACCGGCTGATGGCTCACCTGAACGGCTTCATCGTCATGGACGATGTGGAGCTGGTTCCCTTGGACACAGAGCCGCCGGGCGAGGCAGGTTCGGAGACGGCGGTAGGGCTGACGGGTCCGCTGGCCGATGAGGTGCTGGGTCGGCTGGGTCTGCCCGTGTTGGTGCACCCGATGAGGGGAACCTGCGTGGAGTGGAACGGGTGGGAGTTGAGGATTTTGCGCGGCTACGGCGTGCTGGCGCCGCACTACGAGTTTTGGTTGCCGTCGGCGGGGTTGGGGAAGCTGTGGTCGTGTCTGCGTACGGCCGGGGCGACGCCGGTGGGAAGCGCGTCCCTGGAGGCGTTTCGTATCGCCGAAGGGATTCCAGCGTACGGGATCGACATCGTGGAGCGCGACCTGCCGCAGGAGACCTCGCAGATGCGGGCGCTGCATTTCAACAAGGGCTGCTACCTGGGACAGGAGATCGTGGAGCGAATCCATTCGCGGGGGAGCGTTCACCGGCATTTGCGGCCGCTGGAGCTGACGGGGCCGCTGCCGGCGGGCGGGACGGAACTGAAGTCGGACGATGGGAAGGTGGCCGGGCAGATTACCAGCGCGGCGGAGCTGAAGCTGGCGACGGGGAGTCGCGTCTTTGCGTTGGGTATGATTCGCGGCGAAGCCGAGGCACGCAACCTGCCTCTTGTGTACACTGCCGGAACGGTTACGGGGACTGCCCGGATTTTGGCGGCGCCACCTGAGCTTTGAAGGGCGGGTCAGCAAGTCAGCGAAGAGTGACTCCCAGATCTCTCCGCCGCGGCGAACGAGACTTGGGAGCACCCGAAGCGTTAGCGAGTCGACAAGTCAGCAAAACGGATTGGAAAGCTGGAACTATGAGCGAAACACCCAAATTTACCGTGATTGACCGCCGCAAGTTTAAGGCGGAGGAAGAACAAGAGAGCGCTCAAAAGCCTGCGACGGAGCCGGAGGCCGCGCCGGTTGAAGCGGTTGAGCCGGGCGAGACGAGGGGCGGACCGCGGCTGGTGGTGAACGAGAGCAAACAGGAGGCTGCGGCGGAAGCTCAAAAGGGCGCGCTGGATGAGGAGATTGCCGGCGGCCTGCCGCCTGCACCGACTGCCGCGGAGAGCCGCCAGCAGAAGACCGCCTACGATGCCTCGGCGCAACGGGTGGAAGACCTGCTGCGGGCGCAGAATCCCGCCGTGGGCGCGCAACCGCCAATCGGGTTTGAGCAACTGGTGCAGCAGTTCTACCTCTCCGCGATGATCCAGATGGGAGCGGGGACGCAGGAGGGCCAGCGGCCGCGGGTGGATATTGTGGGCGCGCGCACCACCATCGACCTGCTGGGCGTGCTGGCCGAGAAGACGCGCGGCAACCTGACGGAAGCCGAGGAGCGCATGCTCGAGAGCGTTCTTTTTGAGATGCGGATGGCCTTCCTGGAGCTGACGAGCATGATCAGCGTGCAGGACGTGCCGCCGCCACCGCCTGGAAAACGTTAGAGATTGGATGGACGGCCTGCTGACATTTCTGGGGACGGGAACCTCAATGGGAGTTCCCACGCTGGGGTGCGGCTGCGCGGTGTGCGCCTCGAAGGACCCGCGCGACCGGCGGCTGCGGCCTTCGGCGCTGGTGCGCTGGCAGCAGGCTGGACAGAGCGGCGGACGGGGGCGGGTGGTGGTGATCGACACCGGGCCGGACTTTCGCGAGCAGGCTTTGCGCAACGGGCTGACGCACGTAGACGCGGTGTTCTATACCCATTCCCATGCCGACCACGTTCTGGGGCTGGACGATCTGCGGCCTCTGAGCTTCACGGCCGTCCGCAAGGGCGGGCCGATTCCGTTATATGCTTCGCAGGAGACGGCTGCGGCGCTGGAGCGGATCTTCGAGTACACCTTTTCGCCGCAGGCTACTTATTCCACCCGCGCGCGTGTCCGGCTGCAGCCGCTGGCTGAGCGAAATCCGGTTCATGGGGTGGAGTTCCTGCGCGTTCCGGTGATGCATGGGCAGATGGAGATCGCGGGTTTCCGCTTCGGCCGCGCGGCTTACCTGACGGACGTGAGCGGCATCCCCGAACAAAGTTTTGCATTGCTGGAAGGGCTGGACCACGTGGTCGTCTCCGCGCTCCGCCACAAGCCCCACCCCAGCCACGCCACGGTGGAGCAGGCCGTGGACTGGGCGCGCCGGATTGGGGCGCGGCAGACCTGGTTTACCCACATCGCCCACGAACTGGGCCATGAAGCGACCAGTCGCGCGCTGCCGGCGGGGATGGCATTGGCTTACGACGGGCTTAGCCTGCCTGTGGAATTGGGCTTGTGAATCTATGAGCGATAGCGCCGGCATGATCCCCGTGTACCGGTCGGTTAAGCAGATCCCTTTCCGGTTTGGCCCGTCGGTGGGCGTGATCGGGAACTTCGACGGCGTGCATCTGGGGCACCGGAAGATTCTTGATGCGGTGGTGGAGGAGGCTCGCGGGCTTGAGGCGCGCGGGATGCGGTCGGTGGCCATTACCTTCGATCCTCACCCAGAGCAGTTTCTGCGGCCGGCGCAAGCGCCGCGATTGCTTACGCCGATAGCGGAGCGGGTGCGGCTGCTGGGTGCGACGGGGATCGATGCGGTGCTGGTGCTGCCATTTGATGCGGCGCTGGCGGGTTTGTCGGCGCGGGAGTTTGTGCGCGAGATTCTGGTGGAGGCTTTGGGCGTCTTGTCCGTGCATGAGGGCGGGAACTTCCGGTTTGGGCATCGCGCCGGGGCAGGGATCAGGGAACTGAAGGAGTTGGGCGCCGAGTTTGGGTTTGCGGTGCATGTGCACCAGGCGGTGCGGGTGCATGGGATGGAAGTTTCCAGTTCGGCGATCCGGGCGCTGCTGGCGGCGGGAGACGTGCGGCGGGCGCGGTGGATGCTGGGACGGCCCTTTGGGGTGTGTTCGACACAGGCGCGCGGGCGCGGAATCGGGACGCGGCTGCAGGCACCGACGATTAACCTGGCGCCATATGAGGGATTGCTGCCCGGCTTTGGGGTTTACGTCACGCGGCTGACGGTCGGCGGGCGCTGCTTCAAGGCGGTGACGAATGTGGGCAACCGGCCTACGTTCGGCGGGGCGGGGTTTGCCGTGGAATCGCACATCCTGGACTTTGAGCCGGTGGACCACCCCACGGACGAAGACCTTTCCGCGGGGACCCCGGTGGACTTGAATGAGGGAACCCCGATTGAGCTGGAGTTTCTGGCGCGGCTGCGGCCGGAGATGAAGTGGCCCTCGCCGGAGGCGCTGAAGGAGCAGATTATCAAGGATGTGGCGCGGGCGAAGCGGTATTTCCGGTTATAGCGGCTCCATAATTGCTGTACCCCGAAACCACTGCTCTCCAGTGGCATTTCCCTGCCGGGGTCCCCAGCGATGATCTGTGCTCGTTGGGGTGGCTGATCCCTGACCCCTGCCCTGGTGCGGTATAGTCAAAAAGGAATGGCCACAGAACCGGACAAGAGCGCGGGCGCTCAAAAGGATTCACAGCAAGGGTTCGTCTATCTTCCCCTGATCGCGGGCTGGCTGGTGCCCGGCGCGGGGCATTTTCTGCTGCGCAAGTGGGGCCGCGGAGCGCTGCTGGCGGCGTCGATTGTGGGCATGTTCGCGATCGGCTTGGCCATGCAAGGCAAGCTCTACGCAGGCGCGCACGACATGCTGGACCTGCTGGGACTGGCCGGCGACCTGGGCAATGGGATGCTTTACATCGTCAGCCGGGTGCTGGGGCTGGGCGCGGACCAGGTGCAGGTGACGACGGCCGACTATGGCACGAAGTTTATTGTGGTGGCCGGTCTGCTGAACGTGATTGCCGCCGTGGACGCGCATAATCTTCGCACGGGGAGGAAAGCCTAGTGTTCCGGCCCTCTCACTTTGCGGCGGTTGTGCTGTTTGCCCTCTTCGCGTCCGTCGTATTCGGCATCACGCAGCGCGAGACGCCGCGGCGCATGATTCGCTACGGAATCTACTGCTTCGCGCTCTTCGTCGGCTCGGCCATTCTGGTCAGCTGGGTGATGTTCCTGATCGCGCGCTAGCTGGAGACCCGTGTCTCGCAAAAACATCTTTCGCATCATCGCTGTTTTGTTTATAGGCGCGGCGATGTACCATGCTGCCGCTTTCTTTGGGCCTGCGTTCAGCCATGGAGGAGCGCACTGGCGCCATGCGTCTTTCTGTGTAATCGATCTTCTTTGCGCCTGGTATCTTCTCCGGCGGCCGCGGTGGTTTGTGGCGGCGTTTGGCGTGCTGACTCTGCAAACGCTGTGCAGTCATGGCGCACATGCGTGGATGTTGTGGCATACGGAAAGGCGCCTGGACTGGATTTCCTTCGCAGTCCTGATCGTAGTGCCGTTTACGCTGGTCCTATTGATCAGAGACGCACAGGACCGGCGGGCGCAGCCAGTGGCTTGAGCCTTTCATTCAGAAGGTGTTGCTGGCCGTGCAGCGTGGGCGGATCTCAAGACAATTCTCAGGCCATGCCTTCCCGCCGCCAGACGGCGGCGTCGAAGCGATGCGCGCAGGTGTAACCCTCGGCCAGGTACAGATCGATGGCCTCGGAGTTGGATTCGGTGACGGTGAGGGAGACTTCGATGGCGCCCAGGCGCATGAAGTGGAAGGCGGCCACGGAGAGCAGAATGCGGGCCAGGCCGCGACGGCGGTACTCGGGATGGACGCAGACCTGGGTGATGTGGCCGCTCTGCGGGCTGACGCGCGAGCCCAGCACCAGCGCCACCAGTTCCCGGCTGACGCGCTCGACCACCACGTGCGAAACCTGCGCGGAGAAGACGCCGCAACCGGAGTAGCGGACGATGTTGTGGAGAAAGCGCTGGGAACCGTGGGCGGAACGGTACTGGTCGTTGATCACGCTGTCGGGATGATCGCGATAGGCCTCTGAGATGAGCTTTCCGGCGGGGTTCAGGTCTTCGTCGCGCCAGGGGCGCAGTTCGAGGCCGTCAGGCAGGTTTAGACGGGGCGGGTTCCAGAGACCTCGCAGGGGCTGAACCATGAAGAGGCGGCGGAAGATTTGAAATCCGGCCCGGCGGAAGCTCTCGGCGTGGGCGCCGGAAGGGTGCAGCAGCAGTTGTGACTCGATGCGGTCGAGTTGTGGCGAGTTCAGAAGCGTCTCAAAGAGGTGCTTGAGCAGGGTCTCCTCTATTTCGTGCGCCGGGACCGTAGTTTGGCGGGCTGAGGCCGGCGCGGAGCGCGAAAGGTCAGCAGAGCCGTCCGGGGGGCTGGGCAGAGCGAAGACGTCGCCGATGACGGCCTTGGTCTCCTCGTAGACGCAGAAGACGTAGCCTATGACCTGGCCTGCTTCCAGAGCCGCGTAGCCGGGCAGCATGTGGTTGTCGAGATACTGCATCAGAAGCCCGGAGGAGGTTCGATAGTCCCAGTGCAGACGCTGCTTCCACAGCTCGCCCTCGGCATCGAGCACAGGGCGGAGCACCGGCGCCGCGAAGTGCCGCAGGTCGAGAATCTCGATGGAAGCAGTGGTTGCCATAATCTTCCCTTTGGATGCGGGCCGGCTGCGGCCGGGCCGGTAAGCGGTTCAGGCCCGGATCAGTTGAGGTTTAAGCGGAGGCGTGCAGCGAACAGCGCCTTCCGATCACTTTGCAACGAGTTCAAGTTCAAGTGCAACTTGACGTTCAGCTTATCAGCTTACCGGCTGCCGACCAGATAGACTACGAGCCCTTGCTCGGGCCATGTGAAGAGTTGCTCATAGTGGCGGCCTTCCAGGTACTCATCGAGGGCGGCTGCCGTGTGGAGGTCCGCGCCGTTGCGGCCGGCGACCCGCACCACCAGCAGGTGCTGCCCATCGGGCACGCCGCTGTCCTCGTAATTGACGACCTCGCGATTGCGATAGAACGAGAGCCCATACTCCATGTCGCGGCGGACGCGAAAGACCGCGACGGTCTCGTCGGCGGGAACCAGAGAGGCGAGCCGATCGGCCAGCGGGCGCGCGGAGTAAGCGCGGTCGAGCAGGTGAATGACGCGCTTGGTGGCGCCGGCCTCAGGGATGCCGAAGAACGGGCCGAGGCCATAAAGAAAGAGAACCAGCACCATCAGCACGCCGCAGGTAACGAGCCGGAGCCGGGCCACGCCAAAGCCTTTGACCACGATGAGAATCAACAGCGAAGCTCCCAGGGCGGCCAGAAGCGCGGCTACAAGTGCGTGCGCGGGAGGCATCTTGGCGCCGTGGGCCACAAACCAGGGCAGAAGCAGGGCGAACGTGGTCATTAAGCCGCAAAGGACCGCGTGGCCCAACAGCACCCAGCGATTCAGACCCGGCTGACGGCGGCGGAAAAGGTAGTCTCCGGTGAGAATGGCGATGGGAGGAATAGAAGGAAGAATGTAGCCCGGCAGCTTGGACTTCGATAAGGAGAAAAAGAGGATGGGAATGAGCGCCCATACCACGAGAAACTCAGGGAAGGCGTCGCCGGGGCGGTTGGAGCAGGGCTTGCAACGGCTGGAATGGCGCAGCCGCCACTCGCACACCGAGGTGTGAATGCCGTCAGCGAGCGCCCGTATGGCGATGACGGTCCACGGCATCATGGCCAGGACAACGACCACCAAGTAGTACCAGAAGGGCTCATGGTGGTGATAGAGATCGGTGCTGAACCGATCCAGATTATGTTCCAGGAAAAACACGCGGAAAAAGTCGGGATTCTGATGCTGGACGGCGATGAACCAGGGCAGAACGATGGCGAAGTAGAGCAGCACGCCCGGCCACCAGAGGGAGCGGCGCAGGATGGACCACTCCCTGCGCAGGGCGGCAAAGGCGGCCACGATCGCGATGGCCAGAAAGGGCGCCACGGGCCCTTTGGCCAGCGTGGCCACGCCGGTGAAGAAGTAGATGTCGAAGAGCCAGAACTTGGAGTCGGTCTCGTACCAGGCGTACCAGCCCAGCAGGCCGATAGCCAGAGGCGCCGCCATCTGCATGTCGGTGGAAGCGCCGCGGGCAAAGCCGATGATGCCGGCGCAGGCCACGGTGATGAGCGCCGCGTCCAGATGGCCGCCGGGGCGGAAGCGCCGCATGTGCAGGTAGATGAGCGCCACCATGACGAAGGCGAAAGTGGTGGAGGGCAGGCGCGCGCTCCAGTCGTGGACGCCGAATTCCTGAAAGACGGTCATGGCGCGCCAGTAGTAGAGGGCCGGCTTCTCCAGCCAGGGATGGCCGTAGAGATAGGGAGTCACGCAGGCGCTGAGGCGGCTTTTCAGTGTGTGCGCGGAGTCGAACCGGCTCAGCATCTCATGGGCGATCTGAGCATAGCGGGGTTCGTCGGAGCCCACCAGCCCCAGGCCGTCCCCGCCAAAAAGAGGGGTTAGCCCGTAGGTGAGAAAGAAGACTGCGAAGCCGAGAAAAACGGCGGCTTCGCAGACGGTGGCCCAACGGGGCAGCCGTTTGCGCCGGTTTGGGGGCGAATCCGGAACAGAAGATTCGAGAGTAGTCTCCACTTCCAGCGTTTCTCCAGTTCCAGCGTCAGGCGAACGGGCGGGCCATCGCCCATTCCGCGCAGCATATCGATTTCGGCTTTGGTCAGGGCGATTGGGGGTAGGCTGCCCTGGCCTGGTTACGGTCCGCGCCAGCAAGCAACGCGGAGATCGTGTTCGAGTTTCGATAGGGACAAGGCTATCAGATTCGCGCGGAATCTCAAGGGCTCTCAGGCCGCATCGCCGTTGAAACGGGCCACGGCACGGCATTTTCCGGAAAATTGCGGCCTCTGGGAGTGGTGTTCATCTGCGGCTACTCGGCCGGGGCCGTCTGCTCCACGGGAAGCTTCTGCTCCGATAGAGGCATTTGCTCCGCGGGGGCCTTTTGCCGCTTGCGATGCCGGTCCATCAACTCTTTAATGCGGGCCTCGAAGCGGCCCGAACGGTCGGCGAGGAAGCACAACTCAGGCACGTGGCGCACACCCATGCGCTCCTTCAACTCATAGCGAATGTAACCCTTGGCGGCTTCCAGGCCGGCGATGGTATCCACTTCGGCCTGGGCGATGTCTTCGACGGCGCTGTCCACGGCCACGTAAACCCGCGCCGACTTGCCGCCGGGATTCAGCACCACCTCGGTGACGTAGCAAAGATTGATGCGCGGGTCGACGAGTTCGCCCTCGATCATGGCGCCGATTTCCAGCCGCAGCGTCTCCGCCACCCGGTCCTGATGGTGCTTGCGTCCCCTGTGTTCCGGCATGAACCCCTCCTCGCACGAGGTAAACCATTCAGCATAGCAGAGGCGCGTCGAGGAAGAAGCGCGCCGCCTCAGCTCTCGATGTACTCCCAGAAGCTGTCGGCCAGCTCCGCGCCGAGTTCGTTGAGCATGCGACGGGCCGAGCGCTCCACCTCTTCGATGAGGCCGTGCAGGTAGTCGCGGGAGCGGGAGATGGCCACCACGCCAATGGTGGCCGACTGCCAGGTGACCGCCTCGTCCATCTCGGCCACGGAGATGTTGAAGCTCTGGCGCAACTGATCTTTGAGCGAACGCACCACCTGCCGCCGGTCCTTAAGCGACTGGGCGTGCTCGATGCGGATTTCAAGGGTCAGTTGGGCGACGGGCATGGCATCACGGCATTTACACGGACAGTGTAAGCCGGGTTCGAGCGGCTGGGTGGATTTTTTCTTGACCCGCTGTGGTCCACGGCCAGGGAGCAGGTTGCCGGGGTGGAGGCAAACATACCGCAAAGCACGATGCGTGCGAGAGCGAAAGTAGCGGAGGTGCTCTAATCCGAGAACTGCGCCAACTGCTCCGGAGCCGGTTTGGGGGTAAACAGGCTGACCACCACCATGGCCAGCACGGCCGCGAAGAGCGCGGGAAAGATGGCGTCGCGCTGGGCCAGGATGGGCGGGAAAAACGCCTTGACCACCTTGATCTCCCAGGCCAGGGTGACCGCTGTGCCGGCGCCAATGGCCGCCACCGCGCCCCAGGCCGTGACGCGCTTGGAGAAGAAGGCCGCCAGCACCACCGGTGTGAGCGCGGCAGAGTAAATTGTGTATGCCCACAGCATCTTTTCCAGGATGCTCTGGGCGTAAATGGCCTGATAGAGCGCCCAGCAACCAAGCAGAACGACGGCCAGCCGCGAGACGATGAGAACCCGCCGATTGGATGCCTGCGGAGCGATGTAACGCACGAAAACGTCGTTGACCAGGTTGGTGGCCGGGGAAAACAGGTAGTTCGAGGCCGTGGAGATGACCTTGGCGAAGACCGCGCCCAGCAGCAGCGCGCCCATGAACGCGGGCAGCCCGTGGCGCGCCGTGTAGGGGATGATCTCGTATGGCTGGCGGGCTACCTCTCCGGTTGGATAGAGCGCCGAGCCGAAGACGGCGATGGCCACGATCAGTGTCTCCAGCAACAATGTGCCCAGAATCCACCCCACGACAGAGATGCGCGCATCCCGCTCGGATCTTGCGGAGAAGAACTTCTGATACATCACCTGGTTGCCGAGCATGAGCAGCAGGACGGGCACCAGGAACTCGAGCGCGCGGACCAGGGTGAGGTTGCCCAGCACCTGGAAGTGCGAAGCCGGCAGCGCGGAGTGAAGCCCGGCCCATCCGCCGGCCTTGAAAAACAGCATAGGTGTGGCGATGATGCAAATGACAGTGACCAGCGACCCGATGGCCACGTCCATATAGGCCACGGAAGACATGCCGGCCAAAGCCGTGGTGACGATGACGAAGGCGGCGATGATGTAGGCGCCCAGTTCCGGCGTGACTGCTTCCGGAAAAATGAGGTGCAGCACGTTGCCGCCGCCCTTGAACTGGTAGCTGGTGATCCCGACATAGGCGAAGAGGATGGCGATGGTGCCCAGCACCCGCGCCGTCTGGCTGTAGCGGGCCTCCAGCAGGTCGGGCAGCGTGAACTGAGCGAATTTGCGGGCGCGGGGCGCGATGAAGTAGATGAGCAGCAGGCCGAGCCAGCCGCCGGCCGGCTGCCACAACGCCGCAAAGCCATTCTTGTAGGCGTTCTCAGCCCCGGCAAAGAGCGATCCGGCGCCGATCCAGGAGGTGAGCAGCGTCAGCACCAGCACCGCCGCCGGCAGCGACCGGCCGGCCACCAGGTAGTCGGCCTTGGTCTTCACCTGGGAGGTGCGATAGACAGCAACCGCCAGCAACGAAACGACAATGACGGCCAGGACGGCGACATAAAGTTGGGACATTTGCGGGGCTCCTCGCTGGCGTTTCCCGGGTTCCCGTCAGTGTACCGGATGGAGGAGGCAGCCGACACAGGCCGGCATTTGACCGAAGGCAATTTGACCGCCATCCGGCGAGTTGATAAACTGTATACGCGGGGTGGAGCAGCCCGGTAGCTCGTTGGGCTCATAACCCAAAGGTCGCTGGTTCAAATCCAGCCCCCGCAACCAAGAACTTCAAGATTCTAAACGGCTTCCGAATATGACGGAGGCCGTTTCCACGTTTAGCGGGAACCTGGGCAAAGAAACTCCTGTCCAGAAGTGCTCCAAGCTCTTAATCACCCTCTCCGATTGCGTCCGCTCCTGACGATCGATGCTTTCTTTCCCTTGATTGTGCAAAACGGCTGCCGCCAACTTCAAAACCAAGCGACATTGTCCTACTGTCCGATATCGGACAGTTCATGCCATAAGCGGCCAATACCGTAGATTTCTGTAACCGCATTCCTTTTCTAAGTATTTCATTTTCAATGCGAAAGGCTGATTGCCCTTTGGCACGGGAAATGCTTCTCTTATGGTCGATGGATATCGCACGCCCAGACTTATTGCAAAAGAGGAAGCGCCGTTTTGTGGCGTATGTCGCCGTCGCGCTGGTTGTGCTGGCGGTGGGACTGGTGGCCGTATTGCGGCTCAAACCGGCAGCGCCCACGGTGGATCGCTCGACCATCTGGCCGGATACGGTCAAGCGCGGGCCGATGATCCGCCAGGTGCGCGGATCGACCGGCTCGCTCGTTCCGCGCGAAGACTCGATCGAACTCATTCCCGCGCAAACCGACGCGACCGTTGTCCGCATTCGCGTTTTGCCAGGGACCAAGGTCACTCCGGATACCGTTCTTATGGATCTGGCCGATCCTCAACTCCAGCAGGAGTTGCTCAACGCGCAGTTGGGGCTAAAAGCCGCACAGGCCGACTACAGAAGCCTTCAGGCCACGCTCGATAGCACGCTGATGGATAAGAAAACCTCGGCCGCCCAGGTGAACTCCGACTATACCCAGGACCAGTTGCAGGCGCAAACCGACAAGGCCCTCTATGATCTGGGCGTCATCTCCGGACTTGCCTACAGCAAGTCCAAGAGTACAGCCGACCAGTTGACCGCCCAGCACAAGCTCAGCCAGGACCAGCTCGATGTGAACCAGAAGGCCATCGCTGTTCAGCTTGCTTCGCAACAGACCAAGATCGACCAAGCCAAGGCCCTGCTTAACCTCTATCAAAAGCAGACGCAGGCGCTTCAGGTCAGGGCCGGAATCTCCGGTGTGCTCGCTCCGCTTGCCACCCCGTTGCAGGTGGGTCAGCACGTCACCGCGGGAACCTCGGTGGCCGAGGTCATTCAGCTCGACAAGCTCAAGGCCGCTCTGCAGATCGCCGAAACCCAGGCGCGCGACATCCAAATCGGCCAACCCGCCTCCATCGACACGCACAACGGCATTATTCCCGGCCACGTTACCAGAATCGATCCTTCCGTCGTGAACGGAACGCGCACGGTGGACGTAATGCTGGATGGACCGCTCCCTCCAGGCGCGGTTCCGCAGTTGAGCGTGGATGGGACCATCGATCTGGAGCGCATGGCTGATGTGCTCTATGTAGGCCGCCCTGCGCTGGGCAACGAAAACTCCACGCTGAGCCTGTTCAAGATCGATTCCGACGGCAAGGGCGCCACGCGCGTGCCGGTCAAGGTCGGCCGCGCCTCGGTTAACAGCATTCAGGTGCTCGAAGGTTTGAAGGAAGGCGACACGGTGATTCTCTCCGATATGTCGCGTTGGGACAACGTGGACCGCATCCGGCTGGAGTAGACGCTGGCTTGCAGGGAATAGGGATTAGGGAACAGGGAACAGCAAACCGATTCACGAAATCACGAGGGGGACAGAATGGCATCGAACGGCACACTGATTGAAATTGAGGATCTGACCAAGATCTTCTACACCGACGAAGTGGAGACGCACGCGCTCTCCGGAGTTCATCTCACCATCTCGCGGGGCGAGTATGTGGCCATGTCCGGCCCGTCGGGATGCGGCAAATCCACATTGCTCTCCATCCTAGGCCTACTCGACACGCCCACCGCCGGCAGATACCTGCTCAACGGCAACCCTGTCGAGAACCTGAGCTTCGGCGACCGCTCGCGCATTCGCAATCAGGAGATTGGCTTCATCTTCCAGAGCTTCAACCTCATCGGCGATCTAACTGTCGAGGAGAATGTCGAACTGCCCCTGACTTATCGCGCCGGAATGCCCTCGAGCGAGCGTAAAAAGCGCGTCAAGGAAGCCCTGGAGCGGGTGAACATGGCACACCGCATGAGGCACTATCCGGCGCAGCTCTCCGGCGGCCAGCAGCAGCGCGTAGCCGTGGCCCGCGCCCTGGCTGGCTCACCGTCGATTCTGCTGGCCGACGAGCCCACCGGCAATTTGGACTCGAAGAACGGCGAGGCGGTGATGCATCTGCTCACCGATCTGCATCGCGAGGGCTCGACCATCTGCATGGTGACGCACGATCCGCGTTTCGCCAAGCACGCCCAGCGCGAAGTCCATCTCTTCGACGGCAAAGTCGTCTCGGAGCAGGAGTTGAAGAAGCTGGAAGAGGAAGTCGAGGCATAGCCATGCTGCTTCAGGATCTGAGTTATGCGCTGCGCCAGTTGCGCAAGTCGCCGGGGTTCACACTGACAGTTGTGCTGATGCTGGCGCTGGGCATCGGCGCGAATACCGCCGTCTTCAGCGCCATGAACGCGATCCTCATACAGTTGCTGCCGGTCAGTCGCCCCGAGGGGCTTTCCTATGTGCATATGCCCCCGGCGCAGCACCAGCTGCCGGGAACCGCGAGTACCGGAGGCACGGATGTGGTGTTTTCCGAAGCCGCGTTCGAGGCCTTGCGCCAGCGCGGCGATGTTTTCGATGAATTGATCGCCTATGCTCCATTGAGTATCAACGGCAGCGTGGCAGTGCGTCACGGCGAGTTGCCCGAAGTGGCCAGCGGCGAGGAGGTTAGCGGCAATTTCTTTTCCGGTCTGGGAGCGCGCCTGGAGCGTGGCCGCGGCTTTACACGGCAAGACGAAAAGGACCACACGCAGGCCGTCGTGCTCAGCTACGACTACTGGACGCGGAGTTATGCGCGCGATCCATCGGTCATTGGACAGACAATCTATGTCAAAGGCGTTCCCTTGACAGTGGTGGGCGTGACGGGTCAAGGGTTCAAGGGCATCGAGCCGCACATATCCACCGATTTTTGGATTCCGTTGCAGAATCGGCCGGAATTGAACGCATATGGCACGCCCGCCGAATACCACACGCTCTACGGCGACACAAAATGGTGGTGCCTGCGCATGATGGCGCGGTTGCGGCCCGGCGTTACGCCGCTGCAGGCGCAGCAGGCGCTGGCTGGAATATTTGGCGGGGTGGTGAAAGAGACCTTTGGCACGGTCGATCCCAAGCAGTGGCAGCCGTTGCTGGAGTTTATGCCCGCGCGCGGGAGTGGTGGCTACTACGACACCGATACATATCGTGAGCCGCTACGGATTCTCATGGGCTTGGTCGCCCTGGTGCTCTTGATCGCCTGCACCAACGTGGCCATGATGGTACAGGCGCGGAACACGGTGCGGCAGCGGGAGTTCAGCCTCCGTCTTGCGCTGGGGGCAGGAAGAGCAACCATCTTCCGCCAGTTGTTGTGCGAGAGCGCGCTGCTGGTCACCGCCGGCGCGACGCTGGGCTGGCTCTTCGCGCTCTCGGCAACGCGTATGCTGGCGACGTGGTCGAAGATCGAGACTGGCCTCAGTCCGGATCGAAGCGTTTTGCTCTTTACACTGCTCCTTTCGGCGCTGGCCGCACTCGTCTTCGGTCTCATCCCCTTGTGGAGTGCCATGCGCGCTCCGGTTGCGGTTGTACTGCGCGCAACCTCCGTCAACGCGACCGCGGGCCGTAGCCGTGTTCTGGGAGGACGCATCGTGCTGGCGGGGCAGATGGCTATCTGTCTCGTGCTGTTGATGGCCGCGGGCCTGTTGCTGCGTACGCTGCGCAATTATGCGACGCAGAACCTGGGAATGCAGGCTGAAGGACTTCTGGTCTTTGGCGTCACTCCGCAGGGGCAAACCGATACCCATGCCTTCTATCGCAATCTGCTCGATCGTCTGCGCCAGCTGCCGGGCGTCGAATCTGTCTCCATGGCAGCACTGCGTCCAGGCGCCGGGAGTTCCTATAACGATGGCCACCTGATTGTCGATGGCGTCCTGAAGCCGGGCGAGATGCTGCGCACGAACAATGCCGGCGCTGGATTCTTTCACACCATGGGCATTCCCATTCTTGCCGGACGTGACATAGCCGAGTCCGACGCGCAGGGTAGTCAGTACATCACATGGGTCAATGAAACCTTCGTCAAGAAGTTTCTCGCCAATACCAATCCCTTGGGTCATTTTTTAGGCGAAGGCAACTATCGAATCGCTATCGTCGGCGTGGTGCGCGACAGCAAGTACGAATCGGTGGACGAGAAGCCGATGCCGATGGCCTACTTTGCCCAGATGCAGTCGCCTGCGATCGGTCCCATGAACATCGAAGTGCGCACCCGTGGCGACGCGATGGGGATGCTGCCGGAGATTAGCAAGACCGTCGCTTCTCTCTATCCCGATGTGCCCATCGAGAAGCCCATGACGCAGCAGCAGCAGTTTGATGAATCCTATGCCAAGCAGCGCATGTTTGCCGCCATGGGCGGGTTCTTCGGCCTGCTGGCGGCTCTCCTGGTGGCCACCGGCCTCTACGGCACGCATTCGTTCCGGGTGAACCGCCGTACCACCGAGATCGGCGTGCGCATGGCGTTGGGCGCAAGCCGCGGACAAGTGCTGACCATGGTCATGCGTGAAAGCCTGTGGGTGCTCGCGGCCGGTCTCGCGGTGGGCGTTCCGCTCACTTACTTTGTCGTGCGCCCGCTTAAATCGATGCTCTACCAGATGTCGCCGCTCGATCCCGTGAGCTTCGTGCTGGCTATTGCCGCAATGATCTTGGTTTCTGGCGGTGCGGCGTTACTTCCCGCCCGCCGCGCCGCATCCATTGAACTTATGCAGGCGCTACGTGCCGAATAACCTGCCTTTGAGGAGAAACGAATATGAACACGCTACTTCAGGATATTCGCTACGCATTGCGCCAGTTGCGCAAAGCGCCGGGATTCACGCTTACGGCTGTGCTGACGTTGGCCTTCGGCATCGGCGCCACTACTGCCATCTTCTCAATCGTCGAAGGTGTGCTACTGCGGCCCTTGCCGTTTCCCGATCCCGGCAGGCTGGTACTCTTCGGCGATATTCCCGAAGGCGTAGGCCCGGCCGAGGGTACCTATGCCGCAACGGCGCCTGCGGCGCGCATCTATACCCGCGAGACACACGCTTTCTCCGGTCTTGGCGCTTTCCAGCGAACCGGCTATGAACTCTCCGGCCTGGGCGAACCGGCGCAGATCAGAGCCGCCCGCCTGAACGCTAGCGTCTTTCCGGCGCTCGGTGTCTCGCCTCTGATGGGGCGCACTTTTACGCAGCAGGAGGACGAGGGCAGCCAGCAGGTGGTGGTCCTCGGCTACCAGATGTGGCACAGCCGCTTCCACGGCGATCTGCGTATCCTGGGCCAGACGATCCAGCTCGACCGTAAGCCCTACGAGATTATCGGCGTCATGCCGCGCGACTTCGAGTTCCCACTGGTTCCGGGCCAGTTGAACCGCAGCGAGCTTTGGGTGCCGATGAGCTTTACTCGGGGCGAACTGGTCAACGGCGTGGGAAGTTGGAACTACAGCATGGTTGGCCGTTTGAAGCCGGGGGTGACGCCCATGCAGGCCCTCGATGATGCAAAGCCGGCTGCACAAGAGATCATGCGCGGCTTTCCTCCCGCCATGGGCAACCTGCGCATTCATCCTGTGATTCAGTCGCTCACTGAGAACACAGTGGGGCAGGCCCGGCAATTGGTGCGCACGCTCTTCCTGGCCGTTGCGGTCGTGCTGTTCATTGCCTGCGCCAATCTGGCTGGTCTCCTGCTGGTGCGGGTCATTCGCCGCCGCCGCGAAATCTCGGTGCGCCTGGCGCTGGGCGCCAGCGGAGCCGCCGTCGTGCGCCAGTACCTTGTCGAGGCGTTAATATTGAGCGTTACTGGCGGGCTGCTCGGTTTGGCTCTTGCATCCACGGCCCTGCGCATAGGCGTCAGTTTCTTGCCGGAATCGCTGCCGCGCGTCAGCGCCATCGGTCTCGACTGGCAGGTGGCTAGTTTTGCCCTCCTGCTTGCAGTTTTCACCGGCCTGCTCTGCGGGCTGATTCCGGCCGTCGCCGCCGCGCGCACCAACGTCAACGACGCTCTGAAAGAAGCAGGCCGCACCGGCACCACAGGCGGCAGCCATGCGCGGCTGCGCTCGGCTCTGGTGATCGCAGAACTCGCCGTGGCGTTGGTGCTGCTCATTGCCTCTGGCCTGCTGCTGCGCAGCTTTGAGAAGTTGCGCTCGGTTGATCTCGGCTTCAGAACTGATCACACTCTTACCGCCTTCTATGGACTGCCTCACCAACAATACTCGACCCAGGCCGCCGTGGATGCATTCAACGCGGCGCTACTGAGCAAGCTACGCCAGTTGCCCGGCGTGCAGGCGGTGGGCATCACCGACATGCTGCCGGACAGTGGGGGGAACAGCAACTGCGTCTTCGTTCCGGAAGGCTACGTTCCACCCAAGGGCGCAGGCCTCACCCTGGCCTGGCCGCCCCAGGTGATAGGCGATTATTTCCATGCCGAGGGCATTCCTCTCCTGCGCGGACGCGACTTTACCGAGGCCGATCGCGCCGGCGCTCCGTTGGTGGTGATTGTCAACCGTACTCTCGCCGAGCGCTATTGGCCCGGCCAGGATCCAATCGGCAAACGAATGAAGATTGGAGTGCAGGACACGCCCCTGCCCTGGATGACCGTGGTGGGAGAGATCCCCGATATCAAGCAGACTTCAGCCGATGCCGATACGCTGAATCAGTTCTACACGACACCCAGCCAATTCAAAGAAGCAATCGGCAGCTTTGCGCCTCCCGGTACGCTTACCGGCAATTACGGTTCCATCGTGATGCGCGGCCAACTGCCGCCCGAACAGATGGCCGATTCTCTGCGCGCCGTGGTTCGCTCTATCGACCCGCAGCTTCCTCTCACCAAGGTCGAGTCGATGGAACAGGTGGTCGCGGAGGGCCAAGCCTCGCGCCGCTTCAACGCCGTGCTCATCTCCTCGTTTGCCGCAGCAGCTGTACTGCTGGCTCTGCTTGGCATCTACAGCGTCATCGCCTTCTCCGCCGCCTTGCGCACTCATGAGTTGGCCATTCGTCTGGCGCTCGGTTCGCAGCGCGCGAGCGTAATGCGGCTTGTCCTCGCCTCCGGCGCGAAGTTGGGCGTGGCGGGTTGCGGCATCGGAGCCATAGGCGCCGTGTTTGCCACTCGCCTGCTGCGTTCGATGCTGTTCCAGGTCGATCCGCTGGACCCATTTGTCCTTGTGCTGGCGGCGATCTCGATCTTTCTGCTCGCGCTCGCGGCTTCCGTCGTTCCCGCGCGCCGCGCCGCTTCCATTGAACCCATGCAGGCCCTGCGCGCGGAGTAATGCTCCATCGAGGAGGGACGAAGATGAACACGCTGCTTCATGACATTCGCTATGCGCTGCGCCAGTTGCGCCGCTCGCCGGGTTTCACCTTCACAGCAGTGTTCACGCTGGCGTTGGGACTGGGCGCGAGTTCGGCCATCTTTTGCCTGATCGACGGGCTCTGGTTGCGGCCGGTGCATATTCCAAGGCAACAGCAGCTAGTGCGCATCTTTGCGACCACCAGCCAGGACCCGGAGGGCTACTTCAATTACTCCGATTACCTGGCAATGGCGGAACGGACCGCGGCGTTCAAGGGTCCATCGGCGGGCATGGTTGCCATCGGCCGTCGCGGCAGCATGATGGTCAATCCAGACGGTACTTCCAAGCTGCTTTTGACCAATGTGGTCTCCAGTAGTTTTTTTAATGTGCTGGGCGTGCGGCCGTTGCTGGGCCGGACCTTCGCCGCCGAGGACGCGAATCGGCTGCGCACGCATCCCGGCGTGGTGTTAGGCTATCGCTTCTGGCAGCGGGAATATGCGGGCGATCCCGGAATTGTCGGCCGCCAGATTGCGCTGCGCCACGGCAAGAGCAGCGTGAGCCAGGTGGACATTTGGGGTGTGCTGCCGCCGCAGTTCCGCGAGATCGACAACGATAGCGACCGCGACTTGTGGATGCCCATTGAGTCGTGGGCCGCGATTGTGTCTCGCGGTGATACGGAGCTGACCTCGAAAGACTTTCGCTGGTTCAACTTGCTGGGCCGCCTGGCGCCGGGCGCAACGGTTGCGCAGGCCAACGATCAGGTTGCCGCGGTGGCCGGCGCTCTGGCCGCCGCCGATCCAGCCAATAATCTTGGACGAGGCGCGCGCGCCGTCTCCGACTTTCGCTACCGCATGGATAACGCCGGAACTAGCGGCCTGGTGCTGTTTGCCATTGTTGGCGGCGTCGTCCTGCTGGCCATCGTGAATGTGGCTCATCTGCTGCTGGCGCGCGGGTTGGCTCGCGGCCCCGAAGTAGCTCTGCGTTTGTCGCTGGGAGCCAGTCGATGGGCTGTTGCGCGGCAATTTCTAATCGAAAACCTGCTGCTCTCCGTTCTGGGTTGGATGACGGGCCTGGCAATCGCCGCGGGCATTGCCGCACTGCTGCCGCGCCTGCTTACCAGGGAACCGGCCATGCTGAATTCGTTTGGGCCGGCGGCCAGCTTTCAGGTAGATTGGAGGGTCTTTCTCTTTGCCGCTCTGTTGGCGTTGGTTACGATGCTGGTGTTGGCTCTGGTTCCGCTCGCCCAAGTGGCGCGGCCGCAACTGCTGCCGGTCTTGCAAGCCGGCGCCGCGACGCGCACCGCGGGCAGGGTGCCGGTCCTGCGCCGCGTCGCTGTCTGGCTGCAAATCGGCATCTCCTTTGCGCTGCTCGTTTCCACCGGCGCGCTGGTGCGCAGTTTTCTCAATACCCGCACACAGTCCATTGGATTGACGCGCAACCAGGTATTGGTCGCCTTCACGATGGAGCCGGATGCCTCTACCCGCGATGCGGCAATCGCGCGCCTGAGCGCACTGCCCGGCGCCGGGCGCGTGGCCTACGGCATTCGCACGCCGATCATGCTCTCCGAGGACGGCATTGCGGCCAAAGCATTGCTGCCCAGCCATCCCGAGATGCGCGATCCGGTGGAGATCAAGTACAACGCGGTCAGCCCGGAGTTTCTTTCGGTTGTGGGCACCGGCGTCGTGCGCGGCCGCGGTTTTACGGCGGCCGACGATGTGAACGGCCCGCCGGTCGTGCTCATAAGCCAGGCCATGGCGCGTAAATACTGGCCCTCCCGGGATCCCCTTGGCCAGATCGTGCGCCTGCCCGGCTTCAGCAAGGGCTCCGATCTGGAAGCCCGCATCGTCGGCGTCGCTGAAGATGCTCCCATCAGCCACATCGGTGAAATTCCCGAGCCCTATATGTACATCCCGTTCCACTTGTCGCAGATGGGCGAGATCACCTTCGCGATGGAAACCAAGCAGAATGCGATGAGCGTGGCCGAGGCCGCGCGCGAGGCGCTCATCCGCACCGACCCTGTATTGAATCCGATCATGGAGACCTCGCTGCCGGAACTGATCCGCTACTCGGCAGGCAACTACCAGATGATGGCTGAATTAGTCAGCGTATTGGGTTTCATAGGGCTGGCTCTCACCGTGGTGGGCCTCTATGGATTCCTGGCCTTCCGCGTTACTCAGAGGCGGCGCGAGATCGGCATCCGCATGGCGCTGGGCGCTTCGCGCGAAGCCACGGTCTGGCTGATCCTGCGCGATACCGCGCGCCTGGCGGTTATCGGCCTGGCGATGGGTCTAGCGCTGTCCCTGGCCGCCGCGCGCCTTGAAGCCGCGGTATTGTTTGGTGTGCGCCCGCTCGACGCGCTTTCCCTGGCCGGAGCGCTGTGCATTTTGGTTTTGGCAGTTGCCGCCGCCGCGTGGCTGCCCGCCCGTCGCGCCGCCTCCATCGAACCCATGCAGGCCTTGCGCACGGAATAAGAAAGGACACGATGAGATCGATCTTGCAGGACCTCCGCTACGCGCTGCGCCAATTGTGCAAGTCGCCGGGATTCACGTTTACGGCCGTGGCCGTGCTGGCGCTGGGACTGGGCGCCAACATCGCCATCTTCACGGTGCTCAACGGAATTTTGTTGCGCCCGCTGCCCTACGCGCACTCCGATCGAATTGTCGAAATCAAAGGCGCTGGTTCAGACGCTTATTACATGATGAGCTACGCCAACATGCTCCAGTTGCGCGACGCGGTGGGCGCGAGTATGCGGATCGGCGTGGTCATGAATAGCTCCATGGCCAGCATTGTTGCTCCCGGAGGCCGCTTTCAGGCACAGAAGGTTGAGGTCACTGCCGGCCTGCCTGCAATGCTCGGCGTGCAGCCCATCCTCGGCCGTTCCTTCCGCGACGATGAAAACGATCCCGGCCGAAATCGCGTCGTGCTGATCGGCGAGGAGGTGTGGCGCAAGTTCTACGCTTCCGATCCTCAAATCGCAGGCAAGACTCTCACCATCAAAGGTCGGCCCTTTACCATACTCGGTGTCATGCCCAGGGGCTTTTCGTTCCCCTTTGGCGATGTCAACGAGATATGGTCGCCCGCGGCAATCGATCCCGCCAGCCGCTCTTCAATGAGCGGCAAGCAAGCGGTGTGGGGAGATCTCTACGCGCGTCTGCCCGATGGCATGACCGTCGCGCAGCTCACCGATCAGCTCACCCGTACGCAGGCAATTGTCTCCAAAGAACCCACTGATGGTCCTTCCATCCCTCCCCGCATCGCAGTGACGGAGTACCAGCAGTCGCTGAACCAGCAGGTTCGCAAGCCGCTCGCGCTGCTCTATGCCGTCGTCCTCGGCATCTGGGCGCTGGCCTGCCTAAACGTCACCAGCCTCATGCTTGCGCGCGCAGTTTCGCGGACTCGCGAGCTGGCAGTGCGCGCCGCGTTAGGCGCCAACCGCATGCGACTGCTGCAACAAACCCTCGTCGAAAGCCTCTTGTTAAGCGGCATCGGCGCGGTCTTCGGATTGCTGTTGGGGCAAACTGCCATCAAGCTGCTGTGGCGGCAAATCCAACGCAATCTACCGCTGACCAACGCCATTTATCTGGATTGGCGCGTGGTTGCCTGCCTGTCGGTGCTCACGCTTCTCACCGCGATCGTTGTCAGCGTCTTCCCCGCGCTGCGCGCCATGCGCCGCGATGTGCAGGGCAGCCTTCATGGCGTCACCACTACCGCCTCAGCCAGCCAGAATCGCACCCGCGAAGCACTGGTGGCGGCGCAGCTCGCGCTCACTCTCGTTTTCCTGGTTGGCGCTGGACTCTTTCTGCGCACCATTCACGCCCTCCGCCAGGTGCCGCTCGGCTTCGCGCAGCAGAACGTGCTCACCGGTGGCATCATCGTCAACGCGGGATCGATGCATCAGGACGAGGATGCAGTCAATAAGCAAACTAACATCGTGCGCGATTCGTATCTGCCACTCCTCGGACGGCTGCAAGCCATCCCCGGCGTGAAAGTTGCCGCGCTCAGTTCGGTGCTGCCCTTGCGGCGCGAAATGAGGGTTATCATCACGACCGGCCTCGACCACAAGGACGTACCGTACGGAAAAGAACCGCGGGCCGACGGACGCCTTGCATCGCCTGGGCTTGTCGATGCGCTGGGGATTCCCATGATCCGCGGCCGTTTCTTTACCGACGGCGACACACCTTCGTCTCCACCCGTCGTCGTCATCAACCAGTCCTTCGCCGACATGTACCTGCCCAACCAGGACCCGGTCGGCCACTCCGTTACCATGGGCAAGCAGGGCCGCTTCAGCGATATGCGTATCGTCGGCGTGATCGCGGACATGAAGCAGTGGAATGTCACCGATTCCACCAAGCCTGAGATCTATTTCTGCCTCGCGCAAAGCGAGCCTGGCACACCGCTGTACGGCATCGCAACGGCCTTCATTCAGGTGGCCATTCGCGGCGCGGTTCCCGCTGACTCACTGCGAGCGCAGTTCGACAAGGCGCTGCATGAGGTCGCTCCCGACGCCACCACTACCAATGTGAAGACCATCCACGAAGCCGTGGAAGACTCCTTCGGCTCGCAGACGCTGATCGCGCATCTGCTGGAAACGTTCGCGGCTCTCGCGCTATTGATCGCTTCCGTCGGCCTTTACGGCTTGCTCTCCTTCGCTGTAGCGCAGCGCACGCGCGAGATCGGGCTGCGCATTGCTCTGGGCGCTCCGCAAGCCAACATCCTCTCGCTCATCCTGCGCCGCGCGCTTTTGCTGGTCGTCATCGGGTTGACCATCGGCGGCGCGCTGGCCTGGTTTGCCGTCAAGTTCGCCAGCAGCTACATCTATGGCGTCCAGGCGCACGACGCTCTCACCTTTACCGCGGTGGTTCTGGTTCTTGCCGCGGCCTCATTCCTTGCCGCATGGCTGCCTGCCCGCCGCGCAGCCGCGGTCGACCCTATTCTTGCTTTGAGATCGGAGTAACACCATGATCGAACTGAAGAACGTAGAACGCAGCTATAAGACCGGACCCACTGAAACCTGGGTGTTGCGCCGCATCGGGCTCGCTATCAAAGAAGGCGAATTTGTCACCGTGATGGGTCCGTCCGGGGCGGGTAAGTCATCGCTCCTGAACGTGCTGGCTCTGCTCGACGATGGCTGGCTGGGCGAGTACTGGTTCGGCGAAAAGCCGGCGCACAAGCTAAATCGCAAGCAGCGCGCCGACTTGGCCCGCCAGCGCATCGGCATGGTCTTCCAGAGCTATCACCTGCTGGACGATCTCACCGTGGCCGAGAATATCGACCTTCCTCTCTCCTACAAGAACCTTCCCGCCAAGGAGCGCCAGGGGATGGTGGCTGACATTCTCGACCGCTTCCAGATTGTCGCCAAGAAGGACTTGTTTCCTTCGCAGCTTTCCGGCGGGCAGCAGCAACTGGTGGGCATTGCGCGTGCCGTGGTTCACGCGCCCGCGCTCCTGCTGGCCGACGAGCCCACCGGCAACCTGCACTCCACACAGGCGCGCGAGATCATGAATCTCTTTTGCGAACTCAACCGCGCCGGCACGACCATCGTGCAAGTAACGCATTCGGACGAGAACGCCCGCTACGGGAAGCGCATCATCGAGCTGCGCGATGGCTGGCTGACGCGCGATCAAGCGCTTCAACCAACGACAGTGGAGGTCAACGTATAGTGAAACTCCTAAAGACATATCCGACCGATCGAGCCTGGACTTGCATTCAGATGCGCGTGCAGGTTTTGACCACCATTCTTCTGTTGCAGGTGAATCTTGCGCTTGCCGCGGAGCCGCCCGTCACCGTGCAAACGCCCGCGCCGGCAGGCGCCTCTTCTCAGAAGCCCGCCGCACAGATCCCTTTCAATCAACTGCTCCGGCCTTCCCGCAATCCCTTTGACGCCTACCGCGGCAAGACTGTTCCACCGCCTAGCATGGCGAACTCTACGAGGCTCGGCTCCTTGGTGCGCGACGGAAAAATCTATCTTTCCCTGCGCGACGCCATCGATCTGGCGCTGGAAAACAATCTTGATATGGTGATTGCGCGCTACAATCTGCCCATCGCGGAGATGGACATTCTGCGCACCAAGGCTGGCGGCTCGGTGCGCGGAGTGAATACCGGCGTTGTGTCGGGCACGCCCGGCGGCGGAGGAGGCGGCGCCGGCGCGGGCACCGGCGCGGGCGGCACATCGAGCGGCGCGGGCGGCGCCGGCTCAGGTGCTTCCGGCATCGTGTCGTCCACGCTGGGAACAGGCACCGCGGTGTCGAGTTTCGATCCGTATATCAATGCACAGGTTTATAGCGACCATACCTCGCAACTGCAACCCAACCGTCAGGAGTACGGCGTGCCTGTCTACCACGTGAATACCACTCTGGCGGACATGAGTTACTATCAGTCCTTCCCCACCGGCACCTACCTTGAGGTGGACTGGAATAACGCCCGGCTGACCTCCAACAGTCCGTATAACACGTTGAATCCTGAGCTCTACGCCAGCACGCGCGTCCTGTTTACACAGCAGTTGCTGGCCGGCTTCGGACCGGGGCCAAATCTGCGCTTCCTGCGCATTGCCAGGACCAACCGGAAGATCTCCGACATTGCCTTCCGCGCGCAGGTGATCGCCACCGTGACGCAGATCTGCGATATCTACTGGGACTTGGTGAGCGCCTATGATGACGAGCAGGTGGAGGAGCGCTCAGTGGCCTTTGCAACGGAAACCCTGAATATGAGCCGCAAGCAGCTTGAGTTACAAGCCATTCCCGAGATGGATGTGCTGAAGGCGGAGGGCGAGTTAGCCAATCGAGAGCAGGATTTGACCGTGGCCCGCACCAATCTGGAGCAACAGGAGCTTTATATGAAGAATGCAATAACTCGCTCGCTCGACGATCCGATTCTGGAGGAGATGCCGGTGGTGCCCGTGGACCACATTGCCGGCCGCATTGAGCCCATCTCCGAGCCGGTGCAGGATATGATCGCCGATGCTCTGAAGAGCCGCACCGAGTTGCAGGAGTCAAGTCTGGATCTGCAAAACCGCGAATTGAGCCGCAAGACCGCTCGCAATGCGCTGTTGCCTTCGCTCGGCCTGTACGGCTTCTATTCCGGTACAGGCTATGGCGGTCCCCCGAATCCTATGTATGGCGGCTCGATCAGCGCTCCTGGCGGGTATGGAGGCACACTTGATAATGCGTTGAATTACTCTTCGCCTGAGTATCAGGTAGGCTTTCAGTTGAGCGTTCCGTTGCGCAACCGCATAGCCAAGGCCGATCAATATCGCACCGAGCTGGAATACCGGCAGTCGCAGGTCTATCTTGAAGAGTTGAAAAAGAACATACGCATCGATGTATGCAAGGCGCGGTATGCTTTGGAACAAGGGGTCAGCCGCGTGGAGGCAGCCCGCCACGCGCGCGACCTGGCGCAGAGGACGCTCGATATCATGCAGAAAGAGCAGAAGCTGGGTGCGGGATCAAATCAGCAAACGCTGGCGGCCGAGCACGATCTGTCGCTGGCCGAGTCGGCGCTGGTGACCGCCGAGACTGCTTACGAAAAGGCGCGTGTCGAGGTGCGCCGCGCCACAGGATCGGTCCTCGAGGAGTACGGCATCTCGATCAATGCTGCAAAATCCGGCACAGTGGAGGAAGACCATCTCCAGTAAGCAAGAACCAATCCGCGTCCTGGTTGCCGACGATCAACCGCACATCCTTGAGGCTGTCGAGTTGCTGCTGAGTCCGAAGGGGATCGCCGTGGACTGTGTGCGTTCGCCCGAGCTATTGCTGGAAGCGCTGGGCGAACGGGATTACGATGTGTTGCTCATCGACCTTAACTACACACGCGACACGACCTCCGGCCAGGAGGGTCTTGATCTGCTGGCGCGCATCCAGGAGTTCGACGCACGGCTGCCGGTGATTGTGATGACCGCGTGGGGCAATATCGATCTGGCCGTTGAAAGCATCAAGCGCGGCGCACGCGACTTTATACAAAAGCCGTGGGAGAATGAGCGGCTTATGTCCCTCGTCCGCGTTCACGCCGAGCTGCATCAGGTTCTGCGCCGTGCCCGCCAACTGGAACTCGAGAACCGCCTGCTGCGCGCCGAGGGCATGCCGGAGTTTGTGGCCAGCTCACCCTCCATGCAACCTGTGCTGGAGCTGATCGCGCAGGTCGGTCCCTCTGACGCCAACGTGCTCATCACCGGCGAACATGGCACTGGCAAGGAAATTGTCGCCAAACTGCTCCACGCTGCCTCGCCCCGCTCGCGCATGGCCCTGGTCGCAGTCAATGCCGGCGGACTGCCGGAGGGAACCTTCGAGAGCGAGATCTTCGGCCATATCAAAGGCGCATTTACCGATGCCCGCACTGATCGGGTGGGCCGCTTCGAGCTGGCCCACGGCGGCACGCTTTTTCTGGATGAGATCGCCAACGTCCCCCTTCGTCAGCAGGCTAAACTGCTGCGTGTCTTGGAGACGGGCGAACTGGAACGCGTCGGCTCCTCGCAGACCCGCCGCGTTGATGTGCGCCTTCTTTCCGCCACCAACGCTGATTTGCACGAAGAAGCCAAAGCCGGCAACTTCCGCGAGGACCTGCTCTTCCGCATCAACACGGTCGAGATTCACCTACCTGCGTTGCGCGACCGTTGCGAAGACATTCCGTTGCTGGCTCAGCACTTCCTCGCCCGCAACCGCGCCCGCTATCGCAAGCAGGTGAACGGCTTCTCGCCGGCCGCCATGCAGCAGATGATGCAGTACGCGTGGCCGGGCAACGTGCGCGAGCTGGAGCACACCGTCGAACGCGCCATCCTTCTCTGCCGCGGCGAGGAGATCGAGCCGGTCAATCTTGCCATCGCTTCAGCCCGCGCTTCCACCCAGTCCTTTGAAAACATGAGCATCGACGAGGTCGATGCTCTGCTCATCCGCAAGGTGCTGCGCCGCTGCGACGGCAATATCTCGCAGGCCGCTGAAGCCCTGGGTTTGAGCCGTGCCGCGCTCTATCGCCGCATCGAAAAATATGCGATATGAGAAAGGTGTGCGTTGGCGTCGCCGCTCGGCGGTCCGCCGGACGTGGCGTTACTGTCTGTTGTTGACGCTGCCCGCACTGATCTTTGCAGGCATCTTTCTCTACCAGCGGCAACTCGCTCTTGCCCCTGCGCTTCTTCTCGCGGGCAGCCTGCTTCTCTACATGCTGCTGGTGGCTGCCGCGCTCATTGAAGGCACGGTCCGCCCCTTGCAAACGCTCTCGAACGTGGTCGCATCATTGCGCGAGGGCGACTACTCCTTCCGCGCCCGCGGAGCCGGCTCGCAAGACGCGCTCGGCGAACTGGCCGCCGAGGTGAACGCGCTCGCCGATCTTCTGCAAAAGCAGCGTGTCCGTTCGCTCGAGGCCACGGCTCTACTGGCCCGCATCCTTGAAGTGATGCACGCGCCCCTGTTCGCCTTCGACCGCAACGACCTGCTTCAACTGGTCAATGACGCCGGTGTGAAGTTGCTCGGCCGGCCCCATGCCCGTTGCTTCGGCCACACTGCGCGCGAACTCGGCCTGGGAGAGCTGCTTGCCGCGCCCGACCAGACCATTCACTCCTTCGGCGCCAAATCAACCCGCTGGCTGCTGCGCAAAGCTGCCTTCCGCCAGGACGGCGCGCCCCACACATTGCTCCTTTTGGCCGACGTAAGCCTCCCGCTCCAGGAAGAGGAACAGATGGCCTGGAAACGGCTGATCCGCGTCCTGGGGCACGAACTTTCCAACTCCTTGGCGCCCATAAAGTCCATCGCCGGCAGCCTGCTGTCGCGGGTGGACCAGATGAGCGGGGACGACGCGGTTCTGCATGACTTTCGTCGCGGCCTAGGCGTGGTCGAGAGCCGCGTCGACGCGCTGCACCGCTTTGTGCAGTCTTATCGGCTGTTGGCCCAGTTACCCTCGCCCCATCTCAAGCCTGTTCCGCTGGGGTCGCTGCTGGAGCGGGTTGTGCATCTGGAACAGCGCTTAGCCGTCCAGCTTGAACCGGGACCGCCTCTCGTGCTCAACGCCGATCCCGATCAGTTGGAGCAGATGTTCATCAATCTCCTGGCCAACGCCGTGGATGCCTCGCTGGCCAATGGTGCCCAGCCGGTGCGTGTAAGTTGGCAGCTGGCCGGTGCGGCCGTTCTGGTTTCCATTGAAGACTGCGGCCTGGGCATCGCCAACGCCGACAACCTCTTCGTTCCCTTCTACACCACCAAGCCCGCCGGCAGCGGCGTTGGCCTAGCCCTGGCTCAGCAGATTGCCCGCGCGCACGGGGGTGAAATCCGCCTCTGTAACCGCGAAGACGGCCCTGGCGCCCGCGCCACCATCCGGCTGCCCGTGACGCCGCGATAGCGCATTCACCCCCATGTCTCCCTTTGAAACCATAGGAAAATCAAAATCTCATTCCATTGTCCTTAGATTCAGAAAGACACCTAACATTCTGGCGGAGAGTTGGATTCGAAACTCTTGTGCTCGTAGACCTGCGGCTCACGCTTCCGGATAGTAGGAGTTCTACGATTTTCATCCCTTGAGGCCGTGGGGACTCTTGCGGGAATCCCAGAATAAGCAGGAGCATTCAATGGTCCGGAGGAATCGCGTAATTTATAGAAGACACAACATTAAGGTAATCCAGAATCAAGCCGGATAATCCCTACCCACGCGTCTGTTAACCGAAGGGTTGCAGGTTCGAATCCTGCCTGAGGAGCCAAGAAAACCAATTAAGCAATTGCTAGTTGGGTGTGCCGGTAGTTTCAGCGGCGGCGAAGGTGCATTCGCGGCATTGGCAGACGCGGCGCAGGTAATCCCAGGAGTAGATGCCGCTGGAGTGTCCGTCTTGCCAGTTGAATTGGATGGCGTAGCGGCCGACGGCGTGGGCGCTCAAGGGCTTGGGCGGCGGGGTGTACATGGGCAGGACGGAGGCGGGCCTGGGTTTGAGCTGGCCGGGTTTGCGGCCCTCCAGCTTGCGCTCTTCGACGCAGGTAGCGCAGGGACAAGCTTCGCGCAGCCAGGCAAAGCTCCAGGAACTGCGGTGGCCGTCAACCCAGTCGATCTCCAGGCCCTTGCCCTCGGTGAGCAGAACGCGGACCTTCTGTGGAGTGACGGCGTTGCGGGGCAGGGGACGGCCGGCTTCGGTCTCGCTCGCGGCATGGTCCCTGTCGGCAAAGCGGATGCCTTCGTGGCTCATAAGTACAGTTTACAGAGATCAGGGGTCAGAGATCAGAGATCAAACGGAGGCAACCTCAGTGGACAGCCGTCCTCTTGTTCTGTTGTTGTTTTCTGATGCAGGAGAACTTGCGACTGACTCTGGAATTACTGACCCCTGATCTCTGATCTCTGACCCCTGCCCTACTGACGCCAGAAGAACCAGGCGGCCATGGAAAAGCCGAGGACCACGACCAGTCCGCGGAGAACCGGCTGCGGGACCATGCGGGCGAAACGGGCCGAGGAGTAGCCGCCGATGGCGCAGGTGGCCATGGCCAGCAGACAGTAGCGCCAGACGACCTGGCCATTGACGGTAAAGATGACGAAGGCGATGCCGTTGGCCAGGGTAGTGGAGACCACTTTGAGGGCGTTGATCTCGTGGATGTCCTGGAAGCCGAAGAGCGAGAGCAGGGTGATGAGCAGAAATCCGGCGCCGGCGCCAAAATAACCGATGTAAAAGCAGGCCACGATGGTCAGCAGAAAGACCGGCAAGCGGCGTGGCGGATGGACGGCGCTGCCGTCCGCGCCTTTACGGCGCTCGAGCCAGCGGGAGACCGAACCACTGAGGGCAAAGATGGTGGCGGCTACGAGGAACAGCCAGGGCACCAGGTGCAGAAAGGTCATCTGCGGCGTGTTGAGCAGGACCACGGCTCCGGCGGCGCCGCCCAGCAGACCGGCAACGCCCATGGGCAACGCGAGGCGGAGATTCTTGTGGATGTCGTCGCGATAGGCGGCGACGGAAGTGAGCTGGCCGGGCCACAGGGCCACGGTGTTGGTGGCGTTGGCCTGGACGGGCAGCATCTTCATGCCCAGCATGGCGGGAAACAGCAGAAAAGAGCCGCCGCCGGCCACGGCGTTGAGCACCCCGGCCAGAAAGGCAGCCACGGTGAGCCAAATCCAGTGCCAGTCTATGGAATGGGGAAGGCTAGAGAGGAACATCATCTGGTTTCTATTGTAAGAGGCCGCTGAGGCGGGCCGTGGATTGCCCGGGAGCGGAAGCGGGAATCCCAGGGATTCCATTGTTGGGGTAAACTTTCAAGATCGAGGATGCCCATGAAGAGACGCTTTGCATGGTTGGCCGCAATGGCCCTGGTGACGGTCTGTGGCATGACCGCGCAAACCCCCACGCCACCCCCCGGCGCAAACCCCCGCGCAAGCCTCCGTGTCGACCCCTGCCAAGGCCGATCCGTGGGCCGGGCTTCGCTTTCTGCTCGGATCATGGGAGGCAAAGACCACCGGCGGAATGGCGCAGGCGCAGGCCGCAGCCGCTTACAGCTTCCGGCTGGAACTTCGCGACCGCGTATTGGCGCGGCACTCCCGAAGCGGCGCCTGCGCAGCTCCGCAGGATTTCGACTGCCAGCACAACGATCTCCTTTACATCTACCCCGCGGGCAACGGACAAACGTTGCAGGCCATCTACTTCGACAACGAGGGCCACGTCATTCACTATGACCTCTCCACACCTAAGACCGGAACCGTGGTTTTCCTCTCCGATCCTGCGCAACCTGGGCCGCAATACCGGCTGAGCTACGAATTCCTGGACGGGGTGATGAGCGGCAAATTTGAACTGAAAATGCCAGGCCAATCGGAGTTCACCAGCTACCTGGAGTGGAGCGGGAAGCGGCAATAGCGGGTAGAACTGGGGAAAACGCAGGTCTATTTCGGCCTTGATCTCCTCTAAGCTATTGAAAATACTCGCACATACGATTTTATCTAAAATATGAGCGTAATAAACGCAGATTATATGAATCGTTTATGCTATAGTTGTATCAGATAGATTGAGCGCTGGGACCCACACTCCCCGCCCATCATTCGAGAATCCATCAGGAGGTACACATCATGGCAATCACTCGTTGGGACCCGTTCCGGGAAGTCGTAGCACTGCAGAACCGCGTCAACTCTCTCTTCCGCGATCTGAACGAC